>JAIXTU010000394.1 GCA_027483785.1 Flavobacterium sp. | reverse complement strand
GACAGCTTTTGGTATAATGCCGTTGAAGCCGAGGTTTACGCAATGGCAACGCTACTAATTGCATTATTGTTCTGGCTGGGATTGCGTTGGGAGCAAGACTTAGACAAAGCGCGCGGAAACAAATGGCTGTTGCTTATAGCGCTCGTCATTGGATTGTCTTTCGGAATCCACTTTATGGCTTTGCTTACCATTCCTTCAATCGGATTTTTATATTTCTTTAAAAAATATCCACTAGTAACTACGAAAAACTTCATCATCGCCAATATTGTGGTGGTTTCGGTCTTGTTATTCATTTTTAAATTGCTGCTTCCTTGGACGATGGCGCTTTTTGGAAACACCGAAGTATTTATGGTAAACAGTTTGGGGTTGCCTTTTAATTCGGGAACTATTTTCGTAGCTGTAGTTTTAATTGGTTTATTCTATTTCGGTTTGCGTTATACCAAAGAAAAAGAATTACCGAAGTGGAACACGCTTATATTAGGTGTGCTCTTTATTTTAATTGGTTTCTCAACCTGGATGATGTTGCCGATTCGTGCAAATGCAAACACGGTAATCAACGAGAATAAGCCTTCGGACGCACGCGAACTTTTGGCGTATTACAACCGCGAACAATACGGTATTAATCCGCTTTTCTACGGACCGCAATTTTCGGATATGTATGCTGGTTTGGATGAAGAAGAACCATACAAAGACAAAGCACCTAATTACGAACGCGATTATACGACTGGTAAATACATTATTACCAACAACTTTAAAAACGCGGAACAAAACAGCTCTTCGGCACACAAATCGATTTTGCCGCGTATGTGGAGCACCGAGCACGCCAAAAATTACATGACGTTTACGCATCCGCTTGAGTTTCGAATTAATCCGGAATATTCGGAAGAAGCTGAACTGGTTCAGATTATCTCGGAATTCCGCCAAGCCTACTCTCAAGGTCAGGTGGATATGGACGGATATGCTGAATTTTTAAAAGCATACAGCGATTATTTGATTATCGAAAAACCGTCGTTTGGTGACAACATTGGATTTATGTTTGAATACCAATTTGGCTATATGTACTGGCGTTATCTGATGTGGAATTTCACTGGCCGCCAAAACGACATTCAAGGAAATTACGACACGCAAGACGGTAACTGGATCAGCGGCATCAATGCTTTAGATTCGTACCGATTGGGCAATCAGGATTCGCTTACGCAAGACGCTAAAAACAACAAGGGAAGAAATACGTATTATTTCATTCCGTTCATTCTGGCCATTTTGGGAATGATTTACCACGCCAATCGCGATTTAAAAAGTTTCTACGTGTTGCTTATCTTGTTTTTGTTCACGGGTTTGGCTTTGAAGATTTACTTGAATGAACGTCCGTTTGAACCACGTGAGCGCGATTATGCACTTGTAGGCTCTTTCTACGTTTTTGCATTATGGATTTGCTACGGCGTATACGGACTTATCGATTACGCGCGTAAAGCCGTATCGTCTAAAATTGCGGTTCCTGCGGTTTTTGTGGTAACTCTTTTAGGTGCGCCGGTATTGATGGCGAGTCAGAATTGGGACGATCACGACCGCAGTAACAAATACACCGCAGTAGCAATGGCGAAAGCGTATTTATCGTCGTGCGAACCAAACGCCATTTTATTTACCATTGGCGATAACGATACTTTCCCACTTTGGTATGCACAAGAAGTGGAAGGTTTTAGAACCGACGTTCGTATTGTAAATACCAGTTTATTACATATGGATTGGTATATCGATCAAATGAAAGCCAAGGCTTACGAATCGGAGCCATTGCCAATTAGTTTTACGCACAAACAATACGTTGGCGACAAACTAGATTATTCTGTTTTCACCGATAGAACCGATGCACGCTGGGCCTTACAAGACTTTATCAAATTCTTGGCAACCGATGATGAGCGCACACTCATTGAACTCAAAAACGGACAGAAACTTCACTTCTACCCTACCAATAAAATTCGTTTCAACATTGATAAAAACGCGGTTATTGCCAATAAAGTGGTTTCCGAAAAAGACCGCGATAGTATTGTAGACTTCATCGATTTCGATATCAAAGGACAAGCTTTGTACAAAAATCGGGTGATGATGCTCGACATTGTTGCAAACAACCAATGGAAGCGCCCAATTTACTTTACTGGCGGCAGTTTTGGCGACGACGATTATTTGTGGATGAAAGATTATCTGCAACTCGACGGTATTGTATTTAAATTAGTTCCTGTGAAAACACCTGTTGCAAAAGACGCGAGCGTGTTGGATATGGGTAAAATTGATACCGACAAAATGTACAAAATTGTTAAGAATTGGGAATGGGGCAATAGCGGAAGTCCTGATATTTACCACGATCCGGAAACGCGCAAAAACTCGTTGACGTACCGAACCAATTTATCGCGTTTGATTTTTGCTTTGATTGAAGAAGGTAAAAACGCACAAGCTGCCGAAGTGGTTGATATCGCTATGAAAAATATGCCTTTTGAATATTTTGGCTATTATTCGTTGCTCGACACTTACGTGGAAGCGTACTATAAACTGGGCAAGCGTACTGAAGGTCGAAAATTATACGAACAGCTTGCGGCGAAGTATCAAGATCAATTACAGTATTTCCAATCGCTTTCTGCCTCAGAACAAATGGATTTATACTACGAAGTGGTTGCCGCCATCGAGCGTTATAGAAGCGTCTTGCAACTCGTTAAAAAACACGACGACGCTGCGTATTACGAAAAATCGAAAGCTACATTTAACAGCTGGAACGGAAAGTTTGGTCGTTTTCAGCGCGACAATGAGTAATGTGGTACTGGGTTAAAACGTATCGGTTTGTACGCTGGCTTTTTCCGCACTTTGTCTGGAAAATGCCGGCAGGCGAACGATTGGTGTACCTCACTTTCGACGACGGACCGATTCCCGGTGTTACCGATTGGATTTTAGAACAACTCGAACAGTTTCAGGCGAAAGCCACTTTTTTCTGCATTGGCGAAAATGTTGATCGACATCGAGCCGTTTTCAACAAAGTACGAGCGCACGGGCACAGCATTGGCAACCACACGCAAACGCATGCAAACGGCTGGAATACCGATACAGAAAGATATTTGGAGGAGTTCGAACTTTGCCAAAACCAATTAGAAACGAAAACTACTTTATTCCGACCGCCTTACGGGAAAATTCGGCGTTCGCAACGCAAGCAGTTGGAAAAGCTTGGAACTCGAATTATTATGTGGGACGTTTTGTCGGCTGACTTCGACACGCAGATAAGTCCGGAAAAAGGCCTTGAAAATGCTTTAAAAAATATCGAAGATGGAAGCATCGTGATTTTTCACGACAGTTTAAAAGCAGAAAAAAACTTGCGGTATGCATTGCCGAGAACATTAGAATTTCTTCAGCAAAAAGGTTTTAAAGCTGTGGCATTAGCTCAGACTTGTTCTTGAACGATTGCAATAATGCTGTTTGCATCGAGTTCGCCCGATTGTCTCCAAACCATTTGACCGCTTTTGTAGATCATTAACGTAGGTACGTTTTTGATGCGAAGTGCCTCGGCTAGTTCTTGATTTTTATCAACATCGATTTTGATGACTTTGGCTTTATCGCCCAATGCGGCCGCCACATCTCTGATCACAGGGTGCATAGAAGTAGACTGTTCGTTCCACTCGGTGTAAAAATCGATTAAGACCGGAATCGGCGCGCTAATCAGTTCTCCAAATTTTGACATTACTGCAAAAAATTAAACTTGATAGTACAAATATATGTTTTTTCGGTATTACGCCGGTTTTTCGCCCTTTTTTAGTTCAAAAACACTAATCTCTGGCCAAATGCCTACGCGACCCGGATACGCATGAAAACCAAAACCGCGGTTTACATATATTTTTCGATTTTCGTGCTCGTACAAACCTGCCCATTGTTTGTAAACGTATTGCACCGGACTCCATTTGAAAAATCCCGGAATTTCAATACCAAACTGCAAGCCGTGCGTGTGACCAGACAAAGTTAAATGCACATTCGACGGATGCGTTTTTACTTCGTATTCCCAGTGCGATGGGTCGTGCGACATTAAAATCTTAAATGCATCGGGATCCAACCCGGAAACAGCTTTACCCAAATCGCCTGCTTGTTTGAAATTTTTGCCCCAATTTTCAACGCCAACAATGTGCAAGGCCTCGCCGTCTTTATTAATCGAAGTATGTTCGTTCAACAGCAGTTTAAAGTTGATATCGCCGTACAACTTTTTGATATCTGAAAAATTCTTTTCTTTTTCCTGTTGCGACGGCCAAGAAACGTATTCACCGTAATCGTGATTGCCCAAAACGGCAAACTTTCCGAATTTGTGTGGTTTAATTTTTTTGAAGGTATCAATCCACGGATGCATTTCGGTAGCGTGTGTGTTTACGATATCTCCGGTGAAGAGAATCAAGTCGGTTTCTTGTTGATTGATCAAGTCGATAGCGTATTCAATTTTCTCTGGATTGTCGAAACTGCCGCTGTGTACATCGGAAATTTGGGTTACGCGCAAACCATCGAAGGCTGGCGGTAAATCCGGAAAATACAGTTTAGTGGTAATTACTTTATAGTTGTATTTTCCTTCGAAAATGCCGTAAATTAAACTCGCAAACGGAATGGCAGCTAGACCAAGAGCAATCTGACTGATGAATTTCCGTCGCTCGGGAAGCGCGGGAGTACTCGAATCATAATCCACGAAATAGCGTGAAATGGCGCAGAAGATGCGGAAGATATCTTCGCTAAAAAGCACTAAACCAATTAGCATTTTCGGAACATAAATCACGAGCATGAGTCCTAGGGTAAAAAGCGATATTCGATTTTGCCCTACCGAGCGATCGAATTGCGAAAAACCGTAAAAGATAATTCCGACTATTGCAATAGAAATAACGAGATACGAAATAATGAAACCCTTGTCTTTGTTGACTGTTTTGAAAGCTTGAAAAGCGTAAAGTTCAATTAAACCAAAGATTAGAAGTAAGATAATCCAACGAACCACAGTAAAAATTTTCGGCAAAGTAACGGCGAATAGCGGTTTGATATTCGAGCATTCCAAAATATTTAACTAAAAAACAATATTGTGGAAGGCTTGTGTAATTTTTTGGGAAGCTAGAAGCTAGACACGAGAAGCTAGACTCGATGAATTCGCCACTTAACGTATCGTTTTGGGAACCTAGACACTAGAAGCTAGAAGCTAGACTTTGCGACGTTCACCACTTAACGGATCGTTTTCCCGCCCAAGCCTGAGAATCGTCGTTGTCTGAGGGCGTCGAAGGCAGTTTTTTGAGAAGCTAGAAGCTAGATTCGAGAAGCTAGACTTCATGACGTTCACCACTTTACGTATCGTT
>JAIXTU010000405.1 GCA_027483785.1 Flavobacterium sp. | reverse complement strand
CGCTTTCAGGGATATAATTTTTTTTTTTTTTTATACCCGCAATAGCAACCGGCCCGATAATAGGAAGGTAACGTGCTAAGAGCATGACAATTCCGCAAGCAACATTCCAAAACGGCGTATTGTCGCCTAAACCTTCAAAACCACTACCGTTATTAGCACTTGACGAGGTAAACTCGTAGAGCATTTCACTGAAGCCATGATAACCCGGATTTGCCAACCAAGCCGAATAAGTTTCAGGGTCGGAAGTAAAAACCGCACTTGAAATAGCTGTTCCGGTTAAGATGAGAAGCGGGTGAAGCAGCGCAATAACCATAGCTATTTTCATTTCTTTAGTCTCGATTTTCTTTCCGAGAAATTCCGGTGTTCTACCGACCATCAGTCCACTAATAAATACTGCGAGAATGATGAAAATGTAAAAATTCAAGAATCCCACACCAACGCCACCGAAAAAGCAGTTTACCATCATTCCAAGCATGGCAAACATCCCAGTAAGCGGTGTTAAACTGTCGTGCATGGAATTTACTGATCCGTTACTGGTACAAGTTGTGAAAATGGCCCAAGTTGCAGAAGCGGCAGAACCGAAACGAACTTCTTTACCTTCCATACTTCCCATAGGCTGACTAACACCAAGTTCTGCGATAGCGCTATTTCCCTGCATTTCCAAGTAGATAGACGGTGTCGCTAAAGCTAGAAATCCGAGCGCCATGACGCCAAAAACCACATAGGAGAATTTGCGTTTATTTAGGTAAATACCTAAGGCGATGATTAATGCCATCGGAATTAACAAAATCGAAACGGTTTCAACGATATTAGTTAAGTAATTTGGGTTTTCCATTGGGTTTGCCGAATTCGGACCGTAAAATCCGCCTCCATTGGTTCCGAGTTGTTTAATAGCAACGAAAGCAGCAACAGGTCCGCGACTCACTTGTTGTTCCATTCCCTCCAAGGTTTCTATGGTATCTTTTCCTTCTAAGGTCATTGGTGTTCCATTGAAAACCAGAATCGTTGCAACTAAAACGGATAGCGGTAGTAAAATTCGAGTGCTACTACGCACAAAAAAGGCGTAGAAATTCCCTAAAGTTGTAGTAGTTTGCTCGCGCATGGATTTGAAAACTGCAGCGCTAATTGCAATTCCAGATGCGGCACTGATAAATTGCCATAACATCAGAAGCAATTGTCCGAGATAGGAAAGTCCGGTTTCACCCGAATAGTGTTGCAAATTCGTATTGGTAACAAAACTTATAGCCGTATTGAAAGCTAAATCGGCAGACATCGAAGGATTATTATCTGGATTTAGTGGCAAATTACTCATGTTTGTAAGTACAAGCATTGAAAGGATAAACCACGTAACGTTAATGGATAAGAGTGCCACTAAATGCTGCTTCCAGTTCATTTCGATTGAAGGATCGATGCCTGAAAGCTTGTAAATTAGTTTGTCGAGCGGATTGAATATTCGATCAAGCCACGTTCTTTCGAAATTGAAGATTTTTGCGATGTATCGACCGAGGGGAAATGCCAGCAACACTACGGTTACAAACATTAAAATCGCTCCGAATATTTCTGAATTCATAATTTTTCTTTTGTGACGGTTTTAGAATTTTTCGGGTTTGAGAAGCACATAACACATGTAAATAAATGTGGCTATGGCGATGATAAATAGTGCTAACATGTGATTTAGATTTTATCGAACCAGTTGATTGATTTAAATAAAACGGCGTAAATAAGTACACCTAGTGCAGTAAAAAGTAAAACGGACATCATTTAAGGATTTGAATTTGAAAACAAAGGATTCGTGTAAACTTGAAAGGTCGTTTTTGAAAGACCGACCGCAGTAATTTGATTTTTCATTTGCGATTATTTAGAATGCCAGACCTTTGGCAAAAAGTTGTCCGTTTATTTAATAAATACATAAAATATTGAATTACAATATTTTAAAATTTTGTTAAAAAAACACAGCGATTAAAACCCTAGCGTTTTGAAAGGGTTGATCGTATCGTTTTGCAATTAACCTGCGTCATACCTACATCATGAAAAACTAACCAAATAAGCACATAACTAGCAATTTCACGCAACAAAACCTATGCGTCTATGTGGTTTAAAACACTGACCACATAGGAACATAACTAACTGCTTCGCCTAACAAAACCTATGTGTCTATGTGGTAAAAATACGGACCACATAGGCACATAACTGACTGATTCGCGCAACAAAACCTATGTGTCTATGTGGTACAAAATACGGACCACATAGGCACATAACTGACTACTTCACGCAACAAAACCTATATGTCTATGTGGTTTAAAAAAGGAGCACATAGGCGGATAACTCATCAGTTTAAGTAACTTGAAAATACTAGCTAACTATTTGGTGTAAAAACAAACAAACCAAACAAGCGTGTAACCAACCTCTTCACTTCATAATTGAAAATTCTTCATTACTTAAGCGGTTATTCTGAAGCAAAAAAAGTGAAGTTAATCCGGCAGGTTCCTGTAAAGTTCTGTGACAAACGTTTTTTGTCCTTCGCGAAATAAATTAACAACATTGAAATTAATCAAGATGCCCTTGGGAGATTTTAGCAGTTTTAGATACGAAATGATCTGAGCTTCGTGAACGGGCAAGATTTTTTCTACTGCTTTAATTTCTACTAGAAGTGTATTTTCTATTAGAAAATCGCAACGCAAATTAGCATCTAATTCTAAACCGTTATAAAAAATGGGCACATTAAATTGTGAGGTGTAAGAAATTCTCCTCATGTGTAATTCGTGCTCTAAACATTTTTGATAAACACCTTCGATAAGCCCAGGACCTAGTTCGCGATGAACTTCTATCGCAGCGCCTATAAAATCGAAAGTCAATTGATCGAGGTATGTTTTACTGTATGGCATGTATAAATAATTTAGTCTTTAAAAATAGAAAAATTATTTATCACTCACTTAGCCCTAACTATTTAATTTTAAAATTATTTCAGGTCGTATTCTTGGATTTTGCGATACAGCGTTGTTAGTGCAACTCCAAGTAATTCAGCTGCTTTTGTTTTGTTGCCGTTTGTATAATTAAGAACTTTTTGAATATGAATTTTCTCCGCGCTTGCAAGTTCAAAGGCAGAGAGTGTCTTACTTTTTGCAACGGCAGTTATTGCATATTGAAAGTCGGCAGGAAGATGCTCGATCGTAATTTGTGAATCCGCTAAAATAACGCTTCTTTCAACAACATTTTTCAATTCACGGATATTACCTTTCCACTCATGCGCTTGTAAGGCTTCAAAATAGTTTTGATCGACAGTTGTAATACGTTTGTTTGTTTTTGCTGCAGCCTGTTCTAAAAACAGTTTGGCAAGTACTTTAATATCGGGATTTCGCTCGCGTAAGGGTGGTAGATGAATTTGAAAAACCGAAATACGATAAAACAAATCAGGTCTAAAATTTCCTTTCTGTATTTCTTCGTTCAAATCGCGATTCGTAGCCGCTACAATCCGCACATTAACTTTTGTCGGTGTTGAATCGCCTACGCGAATAAAAGTTCCTGTTTCTAAAACGCGAAGCAATTTTGCTTGTAAATCGATTACCATTTCACCGATTTCATCCAAGAAAATTGTACCGTTATTTGCGGCTTCGAAAAGACCTTTTTGATCTTTCATTGCACCAGTGAATGCTCCTGCACGATGACCAAACATCTCGCTTTCCAATAATTCCTTGCTAAATGCCGAACAATTTAAGGCTACGAAATTTTGTTTACTTCGATTACTTGCGTGATGTATCGCCTGAGCAAATACCTCCTTTCCAGTGCCTGTTTCGCCTGTCAACAAAACTGTAGTATCGGTGGAAGCAACGCGCTGTGCCAAAGTAATTGCCTCTTTAATTGCTTTCGAAGTTCCAATTACTGTATCAAACGAATGCTTACTTCCGAGTTGTTGCTCTAAATTGGCTATCCGTTTCGATAAGTCGACTTTTTCTAACGCACGATACAATAATGGAATTATCTTATTGTTATCATCACCTTTGGTTAGATAATCGAACGCGCCATTTTTTATCGCTTGAACGCCATCGGGAATATTTCCGTAAGCGGTGAGCAAAATAACTTCGGTAGTTGGAGAAATGGTTTTAATTTCCTTAGCCAGATCAATTCCAAACGCATCGGGAAGCTTAACGTCGCATAAAACCACATCCACGTCGGTTTGTGTTAATTTACGAAGTCCCGATTTTTTATCACTAGCTTGATGTACTTCGAAACCTTCCAAGTTAATGATTCTAGCTAGCAACCCGCGTAGCTTCTCCTCGTCGTCTATAATTAAAATTTTTCTCAAAATACGTTATAAAAACTGAATCGCAAAGGTAAAACACTTCACTTGAGTAGTTGATATACTGTCGCAACCATTAATCAAAAATTTCAATCGCAATTCGAGTTTATTGCCAAAACATAGTTTTCAACCACATTGAGTTGTTTTGCCGTTT
>JAIXTU010000122.1 GCA_027483785.1 Flavobacterium sp. | reverse complement strand
TTCCAGATTCTCTAATTTAATTTGCGACGGATTAAAAGCCAAGCTGCTGTTCTTGATGTAATATTTCTTTTTGTCTTCTGTGGTATAGGTAAATCCGCTTAGCGAAGCAGTTCCGCTGCTTTTCACTTTTTCATATTGCGCGTTTTGTACCGATGCTACATCGAAAGCAGCTTGCAAATCGGCAGTAAGGATGCCACTTAACGGCGTATCCAATTTCACCGGATAGGCTTTGGCAAAATTACTCAAGTTGATTTTCCCTTTCGCTGTAGCGTCAACCAACTGATTTCCAGTCAGATTTTTAACTGTCGCTTTCGCGGAAAAAACGTCTTGGTCGATTTGAAAATTGAATTGATTTATCGCCAAAAACGTATCATCCATATTTCCGCTATCATTCTGAATTTTAGCATCAATAGCAATGTTTTGAACCGATTTTGGCATCGAAGCGTATTTGAAGGATGCGCCACTGGTTCTTATTTCAACAGCGAATTTTGGAATTTCGGTTTCGCTTAACACACCTTTTGCAAATCCTTTTAGTACGAGCTTTCCTGTGGTCGAAACGTCTTTTAAATTCCCGGAATACTTCTCAGGAATTAACGCAAGGAAGTTTACAAAGTCGGATGTTAAGGTGCTGAAAGTAAGATCGTAAATCTGTTGATTTTCTTTCATCGCCAACGATCCGTCGAAGTTCAATTCCAATTGGTTAATCTTTGCTTTGTTTTCTTTGAATTGATACAAACTGTTTTTCAAATCCAAACCTAAAACCGCGTCAAGTCCGAAAGCCACATTGTTTAAATACGTGTCTTTATTCATTCCAGCTGTAATTTTTGCCGAAGTTTTTGTTTCTAAATCCAATTTTTCAGATGCAAAGTCGCCAATTCCCGAATGATTTAAACTGTCTATTTTCGCAAAAATGCCCGAACGTTCGTCGGTGTATGTGATTTTATAATTCTTAATCTCGTAATTGTCGATTGATAAATTCAATGGCTTACTGTTCGGATCGTCTTTTTCGCTTTCGTCTTTTAAAGCAATATCAAAATTAGAAATACCGTCTTTGTTATACCGAATGTTTACCACACCATTTTCTGTGGCAAAAGACTGAATAACAATAGGTTCTTTTTCTGATTTGAACAATTCGGAAATCGACATTTTCAAGGAAATTTCACCAATCGAAACCAAGGTATCGCCTTTAAACGGCGCTTTATTGATGATTTTAAAATCGGTTAAGCGTACCGATGCATTCGGAAAATTCCGCAACAGCGATAAATCGGCATCACTAAAATTCACATCCGCAGCAACCGATTCGTTTATCGATTTTTTTACTTTTTCAATGATTTGGTCTTTAAAAAGTATCGGCGCACTAAAAAGCAAGATGATTAAAATCAGGAGCGTTATACCCGTAATTTTCAGAATTTTCTTCAGCATAAAATATCGTTTAAATGTCAATTATAGCGCAAAGCTGTTTGTCGCGGTTTTATTTTCGTTAGGAATTCAAAGTTACTTGAATTTCACCTCATAAGGTAAACGCAACTGAATACCTTTTTGTTTTGTAAGCTTGCGGTAGTTTTGGTAAACTTGATATTCTTGCTCACCCAATTCGCTTCTAAGCAAATCCTCTTTCGCTTTAGCTACACCAAAGGCGCCCAGCATGTCTTCAATTGTTTTATCAAATTCTGGATAATTCCGAACCTTATACTCGTTGATTTTCGCCAGTTTCGCAGCTTCCTTTAACGCCAATGGCATTCCGCCAAGTGCATCGACTAAGCCGTTTTCTTTAGCTTGGACGCCCGACCAAACCCGGCCTTGCCCAATAGCATCTACGGCTGTTTTACTCATTTTCCGACCGTCGGCAACACGTGTGATAAACGTATCGTACACAAATTCAATTTGTTTTTGGTAGTAACTGCGCATTTGTGCATTCATCGGAGTGAAAACGCTATAACTCGCCGATTGTGCATGCGTATTAACTTGCTCGGCATCAATTCCCGCTTTGTCTGCCAAATTACTCATGTTAGGTAGCAGACCAAAAACGCCAATAGAACCTGTAATAGTGTTGGGTTCGGCAATAATTTTATTGGCACCACAGGCAATGTAATATCCACCGCTGGCGGCATAGTTGCCCATAGAAACCACTACTGGTTTTACTTTCTTGGTGAGCGCAATTTCACGCCAAATAAGTTCCGAAGTTGTGGCATCGCCGCCCGGACTATCCACTCGCAAAACAACCGCTTTAACGTTTTCGTCTTCTCGTGCTTCACGCAAAGCTCTGCGTACGGCACCATCGCCAATTTGGTTTACATCGCCTTCACCGGGTAAAATATCACCTTGGGCGTAAACCACCGCGATCACATCGTCACTGTCAACTGATTTTGGGGTGTTCGTAACTGAGAACGCATAATCGGCAAGCGATACTTTATTGATTTCTTCATCTTTTTTTACGTCGAGTTTCTTTTTGAGCATATCGGTGTATTGATCTTCGTAAATAAGCTGGTCTACCAATTTGTTATGGAGGGCATCGGTAGCAAAGGTACCGCCTAAACTGTCGGCAATTCGGTCTAAATCCGTGTTTGTAATGTTGCGCGATTGTGTTATTTCAGTTGCCATGGTTCCCCAAATCGATTGCAACATTTCGGTCAATTGTTCTCGGTTGGCCTCGCTCATTTTGTTGTCGAGAAAAGGTTCCACAGCACTTTTGTATTTTCCGTGGCGAATAACCTCAAAGTTAAAACCGCTTTTTTCTTGAAAATCTTTAAAGAACAGCACTTCTGTGGAAAGTCCGCGTAAGTCGACAGATCCTACCGGATTCAAATAAACTGCCTGAGCAGCCGAACTTAAGTAATAATCTTTTTGGTCGTAATTGGTGCTGTATGCGTAGACAAATTTTCCGGATTTGCGGAATTCTACCAGTGCATCTCGCAAGGCTTTTGTTTGCGCCATACCCAGTGCCGATTTAGTATTTAACAACGAAATTCCCGCAATTTTGTCATCGTTTGCCGCTGCTGCAATAGCTTCTAAAGCCTCGCTCACACCCACGCGGTTTTTTCCAGCGAATAGAGTTACCAACGGGTCCGAGTATTTTCCTACATAATCAGTCGAAAAGTCCGATAAATCAATTTCGAGAACACTATTTTCTTTGACGCTAACAACACCTTCGTCGGAGCTTCCAAAAATGGCTCCGATAACTAAAAAGCTAAAGAAAAGTAGTATGAAGAAGGCAAAAATGCCCACAATGCTAGCTAAAACGTTACTTAAAAATTTCATTAATACTATGTTTTTCCTATTAGATGATTTTTTGCAAGTGCTGTTACAATTTTACGGCAAATTAGCTCAAATTGTCCAATGGGTTTTATGTAATTTCGCCATCTGTTATTAAATCATGATTCATACCGCATATATTGGGATTGGCAGTAATGAAGGCGATAGTTTCGAAATTATCGAGCAGGCTGTCCGCGAAATTCACGAACAAATAGGCTCGGTAGTGGCTATTTCACCTATTTATATGTCGGCTGCCGTCGGATTTTCTGGCCCCGAATTTCTCAATGCGGTAATTAAAGTTCATACGTTTTACGAGCCCTTGCAAGTACTCCGTTGTTTGCTTTCGCTAGAAGCAGAATATGGAAGAGTGCGCGACGCATCAGGAGGATATCGTTCGAGAACACTCGATTTAGACGTCTTACTCTTTAACGACCAGCGCATAAATTTACCAGAGCTTTTAGTTCCACATCCACGCATGCACGAACGCCTTTTTGTTTTGCTTCCTTTGTCGGATGTGTACGATGCGCAACAAATTCCAGGAATTAACGAAAGCATCAATCAGCTTATCGCGAAGTGTCGCGAACAGCAAATTCATAAAACGGCAAAGCAAATTCATCTTCCCGTTCAAAAATTAGCGAAAGAGCATTTGCGCTATTTGGTTGTGGAAGGAAATATTGGTGCTGGGAAAAGTTCATTGTCCGCTCGTTTAGCTGCCGATTACAACGGCAAGCAAGTATTGGAGCGTTTCGCCGATAATCCGTTTCTTCCTAAATTTTACGACGATCCGCAACGGTATGCATTTCCCTTGGAAATGTCCTTTTTAGCAGATCGCTACCGGCAGTTGATGGAAGATTTGCTGCAAGTTGATTTGTTTTCAGATTTTATCGTGGCGGATTACTACATTTTGAAGTCGGTTATTTTTGCCAACGTGAATCTAAATGAAGACGAATTTCGATTGTACAAAACCTTGTTCGACATCATGTACAAGGAAATTCCGAAACCCGATTTGTACGTTTATTTGTATCGCAGCACCGAAAGTTTGCTTCAAAATATCAAGAAACGCGGTCGCGAGTACGAACAAAACATAGAAGCGTCGTATTTGGAGAAAATCAATGCTGGTTACGTCGCTTTTTTGAAATCGGAATCGCAAATGCGTGTATTGGTGATCGATGTGAGCGATTTAGACTTTGTGGAAAATCAGCCCGACTATCTTCAAATTGTCGATCAAATAGCTGAAGCCATCGCCCAATAGTTTTTTCTTACACGGGCTAATTCTCTAATTTCAAGAGATTTAACAAAGATTTCTATATAGAAATCACGTTGTTTAGTTCGAAAATGCATTTAATTTTCGAGCCAATTCCCAAAGTACAATTCCTGCGGATACCGAGATGTTTAACGAATGCTTGCTTCCGAGCTGCGGAATTTCAATAACGCCGTCGCAGGCATCAATCACTTTCTGGTCAACGCCAAAAACTTCATTTCCAAAAATTAGTGCAGTAAGCTCTTTTGGATTCGGATTTACATTATGAAGGAAAGCTGCTTGTTCGGTTTGCTCTACGGCAAAAATAGTGGCATTTCTTTTTTTTAATTCTGCGACAGCTTCGAGTGTCGTTCCAAAATACGACCAATTCACGGTCTCAGTAGCGCCGAGTGCCGTTTTATGAATTTCCTTGTTTGGAGGCGTTGCTGTAATCCCGCAAAGAAATATTTCGGAAACTAAAAATGCGTCGGAACTCCGGAAAATGGAACCGATGTTATTTAAACTTCGCACTTGATCTAAGACAACAATAATAGGAAGTTTATCTGCATTTTTAAAGCCTTCAACATCTTTTCGATTGAGTTCGTGATTCTCGAGTTTGCGCATAATTTTCGAAGGATATAGTTGTTTTTACGAAGTAGTATTTGAAAAATATTGCTGCTTCAATAACAAAGAAAAGCCACCCGATTAAGGGTGGCTTTAGGTATAAAAATAAGATGAATTAGCTTTTTGTTGGAGCTGGTGCTGGTGGCGCTGGGTTTGGATCGTTAACCACACCTTTAATAGTAAGCGTTTTGTTAGCCTCTGGTAAATTAGTAGTTAAAGTAACTGTTTTTTGGAAAGCGCCCACGCGATTCGTGTCGTATTTAACTCCGATTACTGCCTTTTGACCAGGCATAATTGGGTCTTTAGGGAAGGTTGGAACTGTACAACCGCAAGAACCTTTTGCATCAGAAATAATCAAAGGCTCAGTACCATTATTGGTAAGAACAAACTCTCTTTTTCCATCGGCATTT
>JAIXTU010000259.1 GCA_027483785.1 Flavobacterium sp. | reverse complement strand
GCATATCTACACTAACGTTTTTGAAAACCGCACGGGAGTCGTTTTCTTCTAAACCATTGCCGTACACGCGTAAAGCCAGCGATTGCTCATTTTGACGAACAACCGTATTGTTATTAAACAACTGTTCTCTACTTACACCGGGAGGCGTCACGTAGTTTATTGGTTTTTTATCTCCATTTTCTTGAACATTCACTGCCTGAACATCGAAGTTGGTCTGGTCGTTATCTGGATTGTCATCGAGTGGATCTAAAGTGGCCGTATAACGTCTCCACTCTCCACGAACAAGATCAAGCGTTGCAAATCGAATAGTTATGTCTTCAGAAAATCCTGTCAAAAACATACGCATAAATCGAATAGCGCGGAAGTCTTCGATGGGCCCAACCTTCACGGTATTTGCTCCTTGATCAATCGGAATTTTTAATTGAATCCATCGAACGGGAATTGTTCCCGATTGTGATCCTTGAGGTATACGACCAACGGTGATTCGCTCGTCAGTGATGTATCCTTCGCCGACAGGCATATTGGGTCGAATATCAACAGCATACTGAAAATATGCGTCGATGGTATTCATGGTATTATCTCGATTGATGTCCTCAACATCAGGAATAGTGGTATTTCCTCGGTTATTATCTGAAACCGAAACAGGAGAATTGCCTTCTAAGCCGTTGTAATTTTTGTAGCGCTCGAGAACGTCTCCCTCAGCACTCAAGTAAAATTGATAATTATCTGCAGATGCATCGCCTGTGGCAGCGAAGCTCGTAAATCGAACATTTTCATCTTTATCTTCTAAACCATCATAACCAACATCTTGCACCGCTCGATTGGCTTCGTTGGTGTCAAACGCATAAATTAAAGACTGCGATGCCGGAATTCGACCCCAAGAAGAGGTAATCGTATTTTGTGTACTTCCACTTTCAGGTAATCCGTTTTCGTATTGCTTGCGGCCGTCTCGAAGCACATCTTCAGAAATTTCTCCTAAATTGAAGAACAATTTTCCCGTATTAAGCGGATTCTCGCTATCGAAATCGGCGGGTGCGCCACTACCGCGATAATAGGGGTCCATGATCCAAAATTGAATGTACTCGACATTACTTTGCTCAAAATTAGTGGAAGTAATTGCGCGGGTGATTCCTCCGAAATTTTGCTCTGGGTTGGGAAGTGTATTAGATCCGTTTGCCGACGGGTTATAGTTGTAAGGACCTCGTTCGGATGGGTAATACGTTAAATCCAGTGTATTGATTACTGTTTGCTGACCATCAGCTACATCAACTTCTGGAAAAACCTCGTCGATGTAAACGCGGCGTGTTTTATTAAGAGATAAATCGGCGTCTGTTAAACCACCTGGGCGTTGGCTAGTAAAAAATAGGGGGTCGATGGTATACCACGAGAGTTTAGCGCGTTTATAACCATACTCTAAATTGTCACTCAATTCTCCGTTAAAATCGAACGGATTGTTAGGGTCTGTGCTGTCTTGCGGAACGCTGGATAACGACCAGGCAAGCGGACCTTTCATGTCTATTGTTGTTTGCGAACCTTCAAAATCGTCAACATACAAAGTTGCTTCTCCTTCAAACTGATCGGCTTTTGGCGTGTCCGGTTTTAGGTAAGCAAATTCTCCACGGAACGAAATATTTGATGGCGCATCGGTATCCATGTTCGGTAATTT
Source organism: Flavobacterium sp. (assembly GCA_027483785.1). Lineage (GTDB taxonomy): Bacteria > Bacteroidota > Bacteroidia > Flavobacteriales > Flavobacteriaceae > Flavobacterium. The sequence goes on along the minus strand of JAIXTU010000259.1, from coordinate 3,027 downwards.
GTTTACCAAGCGCGTTAAGAAAGGTACTTCAGTGGCATAGTTTACGTTTGCTCCGTAGATGGAGTTGTTAACAGATTCTTGTCCGTAATTTGATTTTTGGGTGAACGGACGTTCGGTCATTTTTAAGAAAGTGGCTCCAACAAGGAATTTATCGCTGAATTTGTGTTCAACGTTAATTCCCATGAATCGGCGTGTTTGCTGTCCAAATACAGAATTGTTCTCAACGGAGATTTGTATCGGCGTGTTCGCTGCTGCTAAAGACGGATCCAAAATCTGAACTCGTCCTAATTGATAATTCACCGAATAATCAATCCCTTCTTGCAAGACACGACCACCTGCTGTTACTACAACAGATCCGCGAGGTACATTGTAGGCACCAATGGCAATACCGTCGCCGGCAGTCGATTTATATCGGCCACGTAGTTCGTACTTGTTTTTGTCACTATCCTGTAGCGCTCTTGCTTGAGTGCTGCGATACATGGTTCTGAAAACGTATTTCGCCTGATTGCTGTTATAAGTAGCAGGATCATTGTAATTTTCAGCTCCGGTTGTCGTAGCAAGTTTGTTGAATATGAATTCACCAAAAGGCTCTATCGTTGTAAAAATGATGCGCCCATTTTGTGTATCAACAGTTAATCCGGGAATAAAGTCGAAAAATCCGTCGCCTCCAACTTGTGGGTCGTTTGTTACGTTTAAACGATCTATATTGAAAACTTTAAGAAGTGGTGTTCGTTCAACATCGTCGGGAAGCGGTAAAGTTCCGGCTGCCGTAATATAATTTAACGGTGAAGGATCTGAATACAAGATATTGAAGCGGAAATCTTCTTGTTCTAACTGACCTCCGGGTGCAATTTGATAGATGTTTTTCATCATCAAATTCCATACAGGAGCGGTTAGTCGCTGCCCATTTTGCAACTCATTTTCCACGTTAGTGAGGTTGCTTTTCAACATTTTTAAAACCAAACTTTGAGTAGAAACTACCTGTGTTTCTGGATTCTGCCCGTCGACAACCGTAGATTCTACACCGCCGTTTGCGAATTCTCCAACCTGAAAAACTTCTCCACCACTGGTAAACTCATATGCTACAGCTAAGACTTCGTCGTTATTCAATCGTTGTTGTAAGGAAATGTAACCCAACTGCGGATGAAAGGTATATTCGTTTGAAGTTAGTTTGCGCGCATTTTCCAACTTCGCATAATCCTGACCTTCAGCAACTACAACACCTGGAATGTTAAAAGCTTGATTCGGACTCGTAGTACTTATTTCCCTAATGGCATCTGTAAGATAACCGCCAGATCCGATTAAAGCAGGATCGAAACGGTTGTTGTTGTTATCTGGTGGGGTATTTGGTGCCGCGGTGAAAAAGCCAGAGGGAAGCGGATCGAGATAAACGACTTCATTGTCTTGTAAACCGCTTAATTGGGCTTCACCTAAATCTTGAAGCGCAACGATATTTCGCAAGTTGTTCTCTGTAGAACTTACTCGATTCTGACGATTGGTTACCCAGACTTCGATACGTGTAATTTGAATACGCGTATCTAAAACCGGATAATTTCGCATCGCAGCATCGTAGCGATTTCTAAAATACTGCGATAAGAAGAAGTGTCGATCGTTATCGTAATCTAAGGCAAAAAGGTCGAAGTCTTGAAGAGTGCCTCCGCCTTGCGCAGTAACTTGTCTGGTTTGTGATTTTTGCTCAGAGAAAACTCCGGTAATTGTTGTTCGTCCAAATTGGAATTGCGCTTTCACACCAAATAAACTCTGCGCACCTTTTATGAGTGAGGTATTAAGCGGAAGATTCACGTTACCGACTTCTATTTTTTGCAAGATATCGTCTTCGGTAGGCGTGTATTCGAGCTTTATCAAGTTTTGAAACGCAAAAGTTGATTGGGTGTCGTAGTTGGCATTTACGTTAAGTCGAGTACCTACTTTTCCATTCAAAGCCATGCTAATACGCTGCTGGAAATCGAACGCAAGGGCTTGTCTGTTTCTTGGAGAAAACGCCGGATTATCTTGTCGGGTGAAACGAACACCCATGTCCATTTCAACTGATCCGGTAGGTTTCACATCAATCGTGTTACTTCCAAAAATAGTTTCAAAAAAACTGGAGTTTACGTAGTAAGTAGGCAGCAAATTTTTCTTTTCGTCTTCACTGCCGGGACGATCTTCCAGTGCTTTCCCTTTTTCTTGAAAGTACTTTTTCATCGATTCTTTCAAAACCCGGTCTTCATATTCTTTTGGCGTTAAAACCAAAGGAAGAGTAACATCAAAACCACCAACAGTATTTGTGTACACGTAGCGATCGGTTTTTGGATCGTACGTGTAGAGTTCTACAATACTTGGCGGATTTCCAAGATCAATTTTTCCGGAATTGTACCCAACCGTGTCGCGCACTTGTTCGCTTTCCTCTTCATCAACCTGCGAAACAGCGATTTGCGAAGAGAAAAATATTGCTAGCAAAAGCAATAATTTATGTAGGTATTCTGATTTCTTCAGAAATTTCTTTTCCAACTAAGATAATATTTTTAAAGCCTGTTTGATATAAGTCTCCACATTTGCCTCGGGCTGTTCAAAAACAATTTTTTCAAGTGCTTTTTCTGCTAACTTTTTGTTAAAGCCCAAAACTTCCAATGCTGATAACGCTTCATCTCGTTTTGTATTGTTTTGCGAAACGGAAACTTCGTCGATATCGTATAATTTTAACACCTTATCGCGCAAATCAATGATTACACGTTGAGCAGTTTTCACCCCAATTCCTTTTATGCGCTGAATCGTAGCCACATCGCCCGAGCCTATTGCTTCGATAATTCGTTTCGGCTCGATCGACGACAGCATCGTTCGTGCAATTCCGGCACCAATTCCGTTAACCGATATCAACATTTTGAAAATCTCGCGTTCCGATTTTTCGAAAAAACCAAAAAGAGTATGCGCATCTTCCTTTATCTGAAGATGCGTGTAAAGTTTAATGTACTCGGAATCTTGAATCAAGGAATAGGTGTGAAGCGATATATTAACCTGATAACCAAT
>JAIXTU010000296.1 GCA_027483785.1 Flavobacterium sp. | reverse complement strand
TAAAAAGCTTGTCTTTCTTACGAAAGAGCTTTGAAAGCACGGTGAATATTCACGGAATCGACAATCTAGAACAACTGGTTCTAGGCAAGTTAAACGTGCTTAATGTTTGGCGAGAAGGTTTCGATTTAGCCCCAGGCAAACTCGACGAAACGGTTGGCAAGTATGCTGTAAAGTCGTTCAAAGCAGCCGTAGCAGCAGCGCAAGAGGGAAAAATTCACGCTTTAGTGACAGCTCCGATCAATAAAATTAACATCCAAGACGAAGATTTTAAATTTCCGGGACACACCGATTATTTAAATGAGCAGTTTGAAGGAAATGCACTCATGTTAATGGTTTCCGACACTTTACGCGTTGGTTTGTTAACCGATCACGTTCCGCTGGCAGAAGTAGCTAGCAAACTCAATGAGGGACTGATTCGCAAAAAAGTCGAAACTTTGCAAAAGTCGCTTATTCAAGATTTTTCGATTCGCAGACCACGTATCGCAGTTCTCGGTTTGAATCCGCATGCGGGCGATGGCGGTGTTATTGGTGTAGAAGATAAAGACATAATAGCTCCGGCCATTAAAAAGCTTTTTGATGCCGGAACTTTGGTTTTTGGGCCGTATCCCGCCGACGGATTTTTCGGCAGCGGGCAGTACAAGCAATTCGACGCGGTTTTAGCTACGTATCACGACCAAGGATTGGCGCCGTTTAAAACTTTGTCGTTTGGCGGCGGCGTAAATTTCACCGCAGGACTAAATGTGGTTCGAACCTCGCCGGATCACGGCACCGCTTACGACATCGCTGGTAAAGGAAAAGCCGATGAAACTTCTTTCAAAGAAGCTGTTTATTTGGCAATTGATGTAGTTCACTCGCGGGAACACCACCAAGAAATGACCGAAAATCCGCTGAAAACAAAAGAAAAGCAGTTGTAAACAATTTTTTGTTTATAACCTTTTGCCAAACAAGTATTTTATCTATCTTTGCACTCCAATTCCCAATATGGGTTTTGGTATTGGTTTTAAGTATGTAATGGTATTTAAAGCCAATCAATTACAACTCAGATGAAAAAGTTAAGCGAATTTTTAATTCCTTTTGCGGGATTAAAGCTGGGGAAGCATCCGTTTGAGTTTCAGATTGATAAAACGTTCTTTGAATCATTTAGTTTTGATGAGTTTGAATCGGCTTCAATACTTGTAAAGTTAGTTTTAGAAAAGAAAAGTAACTTTTTGGAATTGAGCTTCAAACATCAAGGTACGGTTTATGTTCCGTGCGATTTAACCGCCGAGTATTTTGATTTACCGATAAAAGGAAAGATGAAAATGGTGGTTCAATTCGGCGAAACTTATAACGACGACAACGAAGAGTTGCTTATTTTGCCGCACGGCGAACATCAACTCGACGTTTCGCAACTGATTTATGAAATGATTGTTCTTTCAGTCCCTGCGCGAAAAGAACATCCAGGCATTAAAGACGGAAGTTTAAAATCGGCTGCTTTAGATAAACTCAACGAGCTAAAAGTTAAAGAAATAAAGCCACCTAGTGGTGAAAATGAAACGGAAACAGACCCTAGATGGGACAAATTAAAACAACTATTAAAAGATAAATAAAATCAGGTAATGGCACATCCTAAGAGAAAAGTCAGTAAGACAAGAAGAGATAAGAGAAGAACGCACTACAAAGCAGTAGCTGCGCAAATTGCAACATGTCCGGTTACTGGAGAAGCACACTTGTATCACAGAGCCTACTGGCACGAAGGTAAAATGTATTACCGTGGTCAAGTTGTAATCGATAAATCTGTTGCAACTGTTTAAGCAGCTGTAAAATCATATTCCTAAACTCTCACCCGTACGTGAGGGTTTTTTTTGTTTATAGCTGTTTATTCATATCTAAAGCCTCTAGCGAAAAGCGCATGGAAAATTTTTGTAATTTCAACCACTTTTCTGAGGCGATTGCAAAATCAGAAGTTATTACCGTATGAGCTCAATTACTGCCGCAATTACTGCCGTTGGCGGATATGTCCCCGACTTTATCCTAACCAACCAATTGCTTGAAACAATGGTCGATACCAACGATGAATGGATCACCACACGAACCGGAATCAAAGAACGCCGCATTTTAAAAGGTGAAGGTTTAGGTACTTCCTTCATGGCGATTAAAGCCGCCGAAAACCTGATCGAAAAATCAGGACTCAATCCCGAAGACATAGATTGTGTTTTAGTAGCTACTACAACTCCCGACTTACCGGTAGCAGCAACTGCTGTTTACGTGGCAAGCCAAATCGGAGCGGTAAACGCTTTCGCATACGACATACAGGCTGCCTGCTCCGGATTTTTGTACGGCATGTCAACTGCCTCTTCGTATGTTCAGTCCGGACGTTACAAAAAGGTTTTACTAATCGGCGCAGATAAAATGTCGTCGATAATCGATTACACCGACCGTGCTACCTGCATCATTTTTGGCGATGGAGCTGGAGCGGTTTTGTTTGAACCTAACCACGAAGGCCTAGGCTTTCAAGACGAATTTTTGCGAAGCGACGGAATTGGTCGCGAATTCTTAAAAATTGATGCCGGAGGTTCGATTCTTCCAGCTTCCGCAGAAACGGTTGCCAATAAACAACATTTTGTTTTTCAAGACGGTAAAACCGTATACAAATACGCGGTTTCAGGAATGGCCGATGTGAGTGAAAAAATTATGCAACGCAACAAGCTTACTAAAGATGATGTTGCGTTTTTAATTGCGCATCAAGCTAATAAACGGATTATTGATGCTACTGCTTCAAGAATGGGACTAGACGATGAGAAAGTTCTGGTTAACATTCACCGATACGGAAATACAACTTCTGGAACACTTCCGCTATTGCTAAGCGACTTCGAATCGAAATTTAAAAAAGGAGATAATCTTATCTTTGCTGCTTTCGGCGGCGGATTTACTTGGGGTTCTATTTACCTCAAATGGGCATATTAACCAACAACGAAAACTAAACATTCAGTCTTATGGATTTAAAAGAAATTCAAAACCTCATCAAATTTGTATCCAACTCAGGTGTTGCCGAGGTAAAACTTGAAATGGATAATGTAAAAATTACAATCCGCACTACTGTCGAAGGAAGCACTCCTGAAATTACCTACGTGCAAACTCCGGCTGTGACTCCAGCGTTACCTCAACCTGCGGCTCAAATTCCGGTTTCAACACCAGCAGCTCCAGCAGCACCAGCGGCCGACGACACTTCAAAATACATTACTGTAAAATCGCCAATTATTGGAACTTTCTACCGCAAACCCGCTCCAGATAAGCCTATGTTTGTTGAAGTAGGTTCTACTATTGCAAAAGGCGATGTGCTTTGCGTAATCGAAGCCATGAAATTGTTCAACGAAATCGAATCTGAAGTAGCTGGAAAAATCGTTAAAATTCTAGTTGACGATTCGTCTCCTGTTGAATTTGACCAACCATTATTCTTAGTTGATCCATCATAAGCGTTCTAGTTCGGAAAAACCGTTCTCGTTAACATTAACTTCAAACTACACGATTATGTTTAAAAAAATATTAATTGCCAAT
>JAIXTU010000011.1 GCA_027483785.1 Flavobacterium sp. | reverse complement strand
GCAAATTGGATTTCGAAAACAAATTCGTCGGAAAACGGACGCAAGAATTTTGGAAGTTGGTTAAGTCCGTAAAAAGGTCGTTGGTCGTAATCGGCCTTGGTAACCAAAATTTTTCCTTGCAGATTTCTATTAAGGAAATTTTCGGTAAAATCGATGATGCGATTCATCGAAATGACTTTTTCAAATTCGTTTTTGCCACTGAGTTTAATGTCGGTTACAACCATTAAATCGTTGTGCTGCACGGTGGTAAACCGGTTTTTAGCTGTGATGAAAAAATCGAAGTTTTTACTGTTGTTTTGGATGAAAACGTTTTCACTTGTTGGAATCAAATCGGTTGTTAATTCGAGTTGATACGGATTGTTGATGGTGAAATGCACATCGGTAGGTGCTATGGCAGCATCGGAACCGTTATCGTTTTCGTAGGCTAAGAAACGACCGTCTTTAAATGCGGCGGGCATTAAGAATACGTCGCGCAGCAGCAAACTGCCGTTTTTTTCGTAGCCGAATCCATTGAATTTTGCTGATGGAATTCGAAGTTGGTAATCGAATTTAAGTTCGACGGATTTTCCGGGTAAGAGTGGTTCTTCTAAAACAATTTTCAGCAAATCTTTACCGTTGCCCATTTCGGAGTAGCTCGCAACAGCTCCAGTAATTGCATTGATTCGCGTGTATCCTTTTTCAGCACGGCCGGCGAGGAAGAAACTGCGCACAAACTCGTCGGAAAATCGTTGAGTAAGTGCCGATTTCTTTTGCAAATACGCGTTATTCCAATTGTAGAAAGTAAGTTCGGTAAGTGGCTGTTGCGAATCGTTTCGGTAGGTGAATGTTTGTTTTACGTCTACAATCTTTTTTTCGATTGTTACGGTTGTTACAATAGAAGTCTGGTGCTGCGACCACGCAACAACAGAAAACAATAATAAAGCGATTCGTAAAGCTCTTTGCAATAGCAACATGTTTTAGGGAATAGCCTGCAGCCAAGTACAAAAACTCGTTTTGCCTTGCTTTATTGTATGCGTACCTACAAAAATTAGAAGTTCGGACTCAGCGTGTATTTCTTGTAGAAATTGTCGAGTACTTCAACGACTTCATCTTCGGTATCTACAATTTTTATCAAATCGAGATCTCCGGGGCTTACTGTCGCGTATTTTTCTACTAAAATGCTTTTAATCCAATCCATTAATCCGCTCCAGAAGGTCTTTCCGACAAGAATTACAGGGAATTTTGCTACTTTTTTGGTTTGGATTAGGGTGATTGCTTCGAACATTTCGTCGAGTGTTCCGAAACCGCCGGGCATAACCACAAAGCCTTGCGAATATTTTACAAACATTACTTTTCTAACGAAGAAGTAATCGAAGTTTAGGTTTTTATCGTGATCTATGTACGGATTGAAGTGTTGTTCGAAAGGGAGTTCGATGTTTAAACCCACAGAAGTTCCGCCACCTAAGTGTGCACCTTTGTTTCCGGCTTCCATGATACCTGGTCCGCCGCCGGTAATAACGCCGTAACCAGCTTTACTGATTTTGAAAGCAATTTTTTCGGCCAATTGATAATATTGTTGGTCGGGTTTGGTGCGTGCTGAACCGAAGATAGAAACACACGGACCGATGCGTCCCATGGTTTCGTAACCGTTAACGAATTCAGCCATAATTTTAAAAATGGCCCAGCTGTCGTTAGTACGAATTTCGGTCCAGGTTTTTTGTTTTAATCGGTCTTGGATGATTCTATCGTCGTCGTTGTCGAAATCTTCTACTCGCATAGTTTAAATTTTAATGAGCTTTCGCAGAAAAATATCGTTTTCGAAAAAGCCGACCGCAAATTTAGTGAAAAAGCATTGGTTTTAGTAAATGTTTTTGTGGGCTAGCTGTTAGCTGTTTAAATGAAAAAAATTTGTTTAGAAGCAATTTCATAAAGACGAAGCGAGCATTATATTTTAATAGAACCAGATTAATCAGTTAAGTTGTAGCAATGATTTAAGTTTTTCATTGAAGACCTTAACTTCGCTTACGGTGAGTTGTCCCAGTTTTCCTTTTACAAATTGTTTGTCGATCGTAGCTATCTTACCGGTTCTTACTAAAGATTCCTTTTTAATTCCGTTGGTTTCGCTTGGCATTATAAAAAGATCAGATTCTTCTTGCCAAGTGATTTGAGATGTAATAAAGGAAACAGTAACATCCAGAGTTGTTTCGATTAGAACTACCGCAGGTCTTAATTTACTGCCAGTAAGATTGGTGAATGGGAATGTTATTAATATGATATCTCCTTTAACCACGATATTGCTCTTTCAAATCATTCAAAGTATATAAATCATCTTCATTATGCAAGAAATCAAAAACATTACTTTTTGAAGCAAGTTGTAGCAAACCATCGGTTATGCATTGTTCTTCGTATTTTTTCATAATGAAGTCGGCAAAATCAAAAATTTCTAATGCTTTATCTTCAGGTAGTTGATTTATTGCTTGTATTGTTTTTTCAATTATAGCTTGGCGTGTCATTGCTTTTTTTTCAAATTTACGATTTTTCAGAAAGGATTTTAATCGAGTTCAGGTTTTTAGTAATCTAACGTGAGTTCGACATAAAAACCTTTGTTAGATCGCTTGAAATGAAAACTTTAGATT
>JAIXTU010000414.1 GCA_027483785.1 Flavobacterium sp. | reverse complement strand
TAATTTTTGATAATTTTCTTTCTTGTTGCAATTATTCTTGGAGGAATCGTTACTGGCACCAAACCTGATTTCAGAACGATTCGCTGACCGATGTCTCCTGCGATAAATGAGGCAAATCCCATACCTAAACCCGGGCGACCTTGATAATTTAACAGATATAGCGTTCGTGAAAACGGATATAAACCCTCGGCGATATTGGCCTGATTGGGTTTAAAATAGTTTTCGCGCTTATCTGCTTTTTTAACACTTTTTACCGCCATGGCTCGAAGTTTCGGCAAAATTTGCTCAAACTCGAAAGATGGCGAAAGTACGCGATTTAGAGGTAATACGCCAATGGCATTCTGATTTTTTAGCAGATAATTAGCGACGTCAATCTCTGTATCAAAACCTGAAACGTTTGCCGATTCGAGTTTAGTGATGTTTTCTTTGCGTTTGATGTTCTCAAGAAGACTCAAGTCGGCATTACAGAACACAAGTCGTTTGTTTGCGACGTTTTGCCCTTTTACGAGCTCGTAGACTGCTTCTTCTTTAAGGAGTGTGTCTGAAACCGTTCTTGCTTGAAAGAAGACTAAGGCATCGAATGCAAAAAAGGTGATTTTTCCGCTGATGTTTTTCTTCTTGAATGCCTGCTCTTCGGAAGTTGTTAGTCGGCGTGGCAGAAAAGCGATTCGATTTTTATCGGCCGACATGTTTGCGCTGATTTGCGACTCGGTTGCGGGAATCAGCGTTATGTTGGCTTGATATTGGCTTTCAAAAACTTGTTCTTGTTCTTCAACAATAGGCAACATTGAATTTTCTACCAGAATACTAACCTTACCTTTAAGAATGGTATCCGTTGTTGGTTCTTTAGAATTACCACAAGCAACTGTCAGTACAAGGATTGCGATATAGAAAAATGATCTCATGGTGTTACTTATATTGTTGAAATAATCTGATGAATCTGAAAAAGGCGTAGATGATAACCACCGAACCTAAGAGGATTCGGTAATTATCGGAAATGTTAAATGGAATTGATTTTAGGAGTATAATCATTAGACCTAAAACGAGGTATGCTAGAAAAAACAGAATACCTATAACGAACAGAAATCGCTGTTGTAGCGATTTCTGTGGTTTACCATTTGAATTTTTAAGTTCGTTCACTATTCTGGCGCCTGTATTGTAATTGGTTGTGAATATAATACACGAACATTTTTACCATTTTGAACGCCTGGTTTCCATTTCGGCGAACTTTTGATTACGCGCATGGCTTCACTTTTTGTGCCGCTACCAATGTCACGAAGTACTTTGATATCGGTTAACGATCCGTCTTTTTCAACAACGAACTGTACGATGATTTTTCCTCCATTTTCAAGATCTTCTGGTACACGGAAGTTCTTTCTGATGTATTCCATGAACTTTGCTGGTCCGCCTGGAAATTCAGGTCTAACTTCAACGGCATTATAAACTGTATTATCTTCAACCACTTTTGAATCGGCTGGGCCGTCTCCACTTGGTTCTTCGATTACAATTCGACCATCGTCCTGGCCTTTAACGTCTTTTGCACCAACGTTTTTGTCTTTAAGTTCTTCGATAGTTTTAATTTCTTCAACTACTTCTTCTTTCTTAACGACTTTAGGTTTAACGAATTTGACCTCATCAATCTTTGGAGCCGGTGGCGGTGGTGGCGGTGGTGGAACCAATGGTTTATCTGGCGGTGGTGGAGCAAGTTTAGCCATATCGACCATAGTTACTTTCTCTTCGTCTTCCGCGTCTTTTCCGTCGGGTAACCAACCGGGGATTCCAACCGCAAGCATGAAACCTACACCACCGATGAGTAGCGCAAGCATCGTTACTTTTGGATTCTTTTTACGCAATTCGTATGCTCCGTATTCTTTGTTTCGACCTTCAAAAACTAGGTCGAGCCATTTCTGTCTATAGATATCTAATTTCATAACTACTTCAATTTTGCCTGTCAGACAGATTATTTAAATAGAGCTGATTCTTCTTTGGTGATATCGACAATAGCGTAAACTGGAACTTTACAAATTGCCATTTCATCAAGAATATCGACTAAGTTCTTGTAGGTAGATTTCTTATCCGCTTTGATCAGAACGATTAGTCCCTTTTTAGGATCACCCATAAATTGCGGTACCGAAACAATCTTTTCTAAGATGTGTTTACGAATACCTTCTTTACCGTATGTGAAGTCTTTTACAGGTTCGATAGGCTCATTCAATTGACCCATGTAGCTTTTCAGCTTTCCATCTGGACCTATGATAATGTTCATAGTTCGCTCTTGAGCAATTTTAATTTCCTCTTGATTCTTATCATCTTTATCAGGCATACCTAAATCCATCGATTGAGGTTTTGATAAAGAGGTTGTGAGCATGAAGAATGTGATCAACAAGAACGCTAAATCCACCATCGCGGTTAAGTCAACCTTCGAGTTTTGTTTCTTACTGCGAACTTTCTTTTTGCCTTTGCCGCCGTCGTCGCCGCCGGTATTTAATTCAGCCATTTTAGTTTCTTATTAAAAGTTATCGCTTCTCAAGCCAGTTACCAAGTTAAACTTGTTCACTTCTTGCTTTTGCAGAATATCCATCACTTCTTTGATTTGTGGATATTGTTCTTTCGCATCGCCTTTGATAGCGAAGTTAAGTTGCTTCTGATTTACTTCTGCATTTGCGTTACGCGCTGCACGAACCCAATCAGCCAACTGGTTATCTAGAGAATCGTGCGGAATACCTTTTTGCAAACCTTTTTGGTTTCGCTCCGATGAAGTCAGGTTAATCAAGACTTTCAACTGGTTGGCAGGAACTCCGAACTCTTCCATCAAACTGAAGCGTTTTTTCTCTTCTTCAGTAAAAGACAGTCTATACTTCTCCGCGATCGCTTCTAAGGTTTTAATTCGAACATCTGGCGCTTTCACACCAAAGAACACCTTACCACTATCACCAATTGTAATGATAGCTAGATCTGTATCAGGCAATTTTACTTGAACCGTTGAGTTGGGTGTTTCCACCGGTAGCGGTTCGGGTTGTTTTGCCGTTGCGGTTAAGATAAAGAATGTCAGCAATAAAAACGCAACGTCGCACATCGCAGTCATGTCGATTGCCGTTACCTTTTTTGACATTTTAACTTTAGCCATTTTTTATCTTTTTGAGATTATATTATAAAAATTAACCTCTTAAGCTTCCTTTGAATCTTCTGTAAGTTGCTACGATTGTAGAACCCGCTTCGTCGATAGAATATGTTAATGTATCGATTTTAGATGTGAAGAAGTTGTAAGTGATGATCGCAAGAGCGGATGTTGAGATACCAGTTGCTGTGTTGATAAGTGCTTCAGAGATACCGTTTGCAAGAGCTGCTTGGTCTGGAGTACCCGATGTTGCTAATGCACCAAACGCCGTGATCATACCCATTACCGTTCCAAGAAGACCAGCAAGTGTACCTAAAGATACCAAAGTTGATAAAATCGTAAGGTTTTTCTCTAACATTGGCATTTCCAATGAAGTAGCTTCTTCGATTTCTTTTTGAATGGTTTCAGTAGCTGCTTCGCTGTCAAAACCTTCTTTCTTTACCTCGTTGTATTTGATAAGAGCTGCTTTAATTGCGTTAGCTACAGAACCTTTCTGCTTGTCGCAATCTGCAATAGCGCCATCAATGTTTCCAGAGCTGATGTTTGTTTGAACCGACTTCATGAACTTGTCTAGGTTTCCTGTACCAGCTGCCTTAGAAATTACGAAGAAACGCTCGATAGAGAACACAAGTACCATCAACAATAATCCCATCAAAACCGGTACAATTTTACCTCCTTTGTATACCATTGCTAGGTAGTTTCCTGGTAGCGGGTGCCCTTCTGGGTCGCCTCCTTCAAAGTTATCTGGACTACCCATGATAAACTTCCATATAATTGTACCAATTACAATACAGGCTACAATTACAATTGCGGAAAAGAGGTTTCCACCGTTTGATCCTGATTCTTTCTTCGCTGCACCAGCGTTTGTTGCATTTGCCATCTTAAAATAATTTAGTTTTTAATTTTTGTATTTATGTAACTATTGAGTAAAAAGGTTAATTTTTCAATAATATGAAAGCGACAAATTTATATTTTTAGCTTAGATAAAAAAACAAAAATCCATTTTTTTAAATAGTAAAAATTATCAATGTTTGACGACAGTAACCAAAACTTTTTCCGATTTTAACTGATATTTTTGCATTTATAACTGTTTTTTAGCAAGTCAGCTGCAAGAATAGCATTCATTTTAATAACTACAAACGACTTAATTTAATGATAATATAACATTGCGTTGTAATTGCAACAAAAACCCTACACCTTTATAACGCCATTCCACTAAAACTATTGTGCAAAACTAAATTATGAGTAATCAAGACTTTATACAAACAATCCAGACCGGATACACTTTCAAAGGTGCTGCCATACCAATTGGCGCCGGAATATTTCAAGGAGAAGTTCAAGCCGAAGCCGCCGTTCACATTCCGCTGAAAACGTTTAACCGCCACGGACTCATCGCTGGCGCCACCGGAACCGGGAAAACAAAAACCATACAAGTTTTATCTGAACAATTAAGCGCAAGCGGCGTTCCGGTTTTGATGATGGATATAAAAGGCGACTTCAGCGGCATTGCAGTTCCCGGCGAAGTCAAAGATTTTATCACCGAACGTCACAACAAATTGGGAATTCCTTTCGATCTAAATGGTTTTCCCGTGGAATTTCTCACCCTATCCGAAAATACCGGAATTCCGCTTCGGGCAACCGTTTCTGAATTCGGACCCGTACTTTTTAGTCGGATTTTAGAATTAAACGACACGCAATCGGGAGTTGTTTCAGTGATTTTTAAATACTGCGACGACCAGAAATGGGGGCTCATTGATCTTCAAGACTTCAAAAAAGTACTGCAATTCATCACCGAAGAAGGAAAAGAAGAAATCGAAGCCTCGTACGGAAAAATCGCTGCTTCAACAACGGGAACTATTCTCCGAAAAATCATCGAACTCGAACAACAAGGCGGAACCTCGTTCTTTGGAGAAGTCTCCTTTGATGCAAACGACCTCATGCGCTACGACGAAAAAGGACGCGGAATCATCAATATTCTCCGGCTTCAAGACATTCAAGATAAGCCCAAACTCTTCTCCACATTCATGCTGAGTTTATTGGCCGAGTTATATCAAAATCTGCCTGAACGCGGCGACCTCGACCAACCCGAACTGGTATTGTTTATCGACGAAGCGCATCTCATATTTAATGAAGCTTCCAAAACACTACTCGATCAAATTGAAACCATAGTTAAACTCATTCGTTCAAAAGGCGTTGGGATTTTCTTCATTACTCAAAACCCAACCGACATCCCAGCGGCCGTCCTTGCGCAACTGGGTTTAAAGATTCAACACGCCTTACGTGCATTTACCGCCAACGATCGAAAAGCCATTAAAGCTACTGCGGAAAATTATCCGGAAACCTCATTTTACGATACCGCGGAAATGCTCACACAACTCGGTATTGGCGAAGCTTTTGTAACAGCGCTCAACGAAAAAGGTATTCCAACGCCTTTGGTGGCAACGATGCTGCGCGCACCCGAAAGTCGAATGAACGTACTTACCGACACCGAATTGGCTTCGCTCGCTTCGCAATCCAAACTCACTTCAAAATACCGCGATCGCATCGAATCGGAAAGCGCGTACGAAATTCTCGAAAAACGCTTGCAACAGCAACAGATAGAGGAAGAGCCAGCACCTTCTAAAACTTCAGAAGCAGAACCGATGAGTCAGACCACAAAATCAGTCATTAAAGTTTTAACAAGCGCAACATTCATTCGCGGTGCATTTAGCATACTTTCAAAAATTTTGAAGTAAAACCAATTAAACAGATAGAAAAGTCTAAGAAAAATTCAAACCATAATTGCTTAAAAAATGAGTGCCATTACCCTACAAAAACAACCGTTTCGTGTTCCGATGACCGACGGTAAAATAATCGACGAGCATTTTGGTTTAGCTACGCTTGCCGTTGGAAATCTCTCGCTGGCGCGCATGGTGGCTCCGCCGGGCTGGTCGGAACCGCATCAAACGCCCGAATTCGATGAATATACTTTAGTCATTTCCGGACGCAAACAAATTGAAACCGAAACCGGCGTAATCGTATTAGCTGCCAACGAATCGGTTTTCATTCCAAAAGGAAATCGGATTCGCTATTCCAATCCGTTCGACGAGCCTTGCGAATACGTTTCGGTTTGCACGCCGCCGTTTTCCATACAAAACGTTAACAGAGAAGCTTAGTTTTTGGCACTGCTTTATCTTTGTACAAACTATTCGACATGAGACCAAGAGTCGTTATCCTCGGAGCTGGTTTTGCCGGTTTAGAACTCGCGCAAAAGTTAGAAAACACTGATTACGATGTACTGCTAATCGACAAAAACAACTACCATCAGTTTCAACCTTTAATGTATCAAGTGGCGTCGGCGCGACTGGAACCGGCGTCTATATCGTTTCCGCTTCGCAAAGTATTTCAGCATTCCAAAAATGTGCGCATTCGCATTGCCGAAATCAAGCAAGTTGATGCCGAAAATAAAGTAGTAAAAACGTCGATTGCCGATTTTCCGTACGACATACTCGTTGTTGCGTTGGGATGTACGACCAATTATTTTGGAAATAAAGAACTCGAATCGCATGCCTTTCCTATGAAATCGGTTCCGGAAGCCATACAACTGCGCAACCGCATTTTGCAGACGTTTGAAGACGCGCTCGTTGCCAAACCCGAAGAATTGCAGGCTTTACTCAATTTTGTGATTGTTGGCGGCGGACCCACCGGCGTTGAGCTTGCTGGCGCTTTGGCAGAGATGAAACGCAACGTACTTCCTAAAGATTATCCGGATAAAGATTTTTCGAAATTGGCTGTTTACCTTTTGGAAAGTTCTGAAAATGTTTTGGATGTCATGAGCGCTGATAGTCAGCGGGTTTCTCGAAAATACCTCGAAGAATTAGGTGTAATCGTGAAAACGTCGAGTTTTGTAACGAATTACGACGGCGAGTTAGTGACGTTAAAATCGGGCGAAACCATTGCGGCCAAGAACGTGATTTGGGCAGCTGGAATTACGGCCAATCAAATTAGCGGATTGGAAGACGCCGAACGCACGCGCGGCAATCGTTTTGTAGTTGATCCATACAATGCCTTGCCCAATTTCGACAACATTTATGCCTTGGGCGATATTGCGGCAATGACAACACCAAAATATCCGAATACGCATCCGCAGGTGGCAAGTGTGGCCATTCAGCAGGCAAAAGTTTTGGCCGATAACTTGAAAAATCAGCTTAAAAACAAACCGAAAGTGGCGTTTGAGTATTTTGATAAAGGTTCGATGGCAACGATTGGAAAACGCAAGGCGGTAGTCGATTTGCCGAATTTCAGTTTTCAAGGTCGCTTGGCGTGGCTCGCATGGATGTTTATTCACCTCATGCTCATTTTATCGGTCAAAAACAAGCTCTCTATTTTTGTCAACTGGGCGTTCAGTTATTTCAGTAACGACAGTACGTTACGCGTTTTATTACGACCGGCAAGCAAGGTAAAACCTGTGCATTTAGAAGGAAAAGCGAGTTAATATTTGGGCGCGCCGGCAAAAGTATTTAGTGGAAATTCCGTGAGCTT
>JAIXTU010000154.1 GCA_027483785.1 Flavobacterium sp. | reverse complement strand
TAAAGTAGTAGGAACTGGAATAACATTTCCACCTCCTGCTGGGGCGTCACGGTACTCTCCAAAAGGTGGTGGAGGTAAAGTATAACTAGAACATGAATTTACATCGGCTGGTGGGGTAATACTGCTAAATCCGATAGTTACTGTAAAAGATTTTTCATCAGGACAATTTACCGGTGAAGTATTCGACTCTTTATAAACATAAATGGTACGAACACCTACTGTATTAATAACGGTACCAGAGTTTACAATACCTCCAGTTTTGTTCGGACCGTTATAATACGTGCCTCCGTTACCTGCTGGCGGTAACGTATAACTAGAACATGCAAATTGATTCGGATAATTCGGTAGTGGCGTGAAAGGAATTACATTTATAGTAAACGGTCGGTTAATTACGCACGGTGGAGATACTGTATTGTCCGTAAAAACAACGAATAAATTATTTACCGCATCTGTAAGTTCAGATCCTTCTGCGATTGGTGTTCCCGTACCATTAGGATTGTCGTAATAATCTCCATAAGGAAGTGTCGGCAAACTATACGAAGTACAAACTGTTTCATCTGCAGGTGCGATAGCATTCAGGTTTGCGATAGTTATAGTAAAATTACTTGAGCCCGGACAACCTCCTGTGTTATTCCAAATGTGAACCGTAGTGTTTGTGGTAAAAGTTGTACCGGCATTGATAACCGTACCTCCTCCGTTCGCTGCGGTGCGATATTGCGACCCCGCAAAAGTAAGCGGAGGCAGTGTGTACGATGTACATACCACAACATCTGGAAAATCGTCAACTTGTGCAAGTGGAGTCACAGTTAGACTGAATTGCGAAGTAGTGAAACACGATGGGTCTGAAGCATTTTGGATCCGAACATAGAAGATTCTGCTAATTGAGGCAAGAACACCATTAACTGGGTTTAATCGGGCAGTTGTATTATTAACAGTAGAACTTGCACCCGCTGCTGTACTGTGAAACGTAACCGTATAAGCTGTTGGGTCTTGGCTTCCTAATACAACATTAGTGTAACTTACAGGAGGATTTAAAACAGGATTTGTATTTGGAGTTGCCAAGTTAATATTTGCTCGTGGCGGATTCTCTGTTGAATTCCGAGCACACAAAGTTATATTTTGCGGAGTTGCAGCAACTACAGGAGCTGCAATAATGCGCAGCGTAAAAGTTCGTACCACATAACAGGGCGTTCCGTTGGCTTGAATGCGTACGTAAATAACTTTGTTATTTTGGTTAGATGGTATGCTGTAACTCAACGGCAATGCATTTGTAGTAAGTCCTGCATCAGCAGCAGCCTGAGTTTCATAATACCGAATAATAGTATCCGCCGGCAAGTCATCTGCTGCCGCGGCAGTATTGTTTGATAAGATAATCGGCGTATTTTTTGACAAATCAAAAGTGTAGTTCGCTGCTCCAGTATCGCATACATGAATGTTTGGAACCGTAGCTAAAGCGTTAATTGCTGGGTAAAGGAATACTATGATTTCATCAGTAATTGCAGTACAACCAGGCTCGACGTATGTTACGCTAAACCTGTTTTCTCCTGCAACGAGCGGACTTATACTCGGATTCCCTTGAAGTACCAATGTTGAATTTCCAGCTCCTATTATAGTTGTTCCATTCTGCGCCCAAGCATATGTAGTTCCTGCTAAAAGCCCAGCGGCATTTAAAGTTGGCAGTGTGGCTCCTGCGCAAATAGCGTTGTTGTTCGCCGGAACGTAATCAATTCCAAGTACATTTTGTCCAACATTCAAACTATTTGCCTCTAAGAATATGGCCGAATCAAAGCTGGAATTGTCGTTACCATCGGCAATTACAATTTTAATAACGTAAACATGTGCAGTGTTCAAGCCTGTTGCAGACGCGGTAAGTGGTATCGTTTGGCCATTATAATTAATAGCAGGGCCAAAACCAGGACCGTTGAAAGCTCCGAAAAAGGACTCATTTTCACTAGTACATAACGGGTTATACTCGTTATCGCGAATAGTAGCTACCGAAACTGCAGTGTTACCGTTTATAACGGCAAGGTTTACACCATTTGTAAGACCAGGATCTAATGTCTTATTGTAAAGAATGAAAGCAAATGCGTCCGAGAAATCACACTGTGAAGTACCATATTCTTCCGATGCAAAAACGAATCGAAAATCGAATGAAGGCGTTTTCGGAGTAAATTCGAAAGTGAGCGATGTTGCATTAATTGAATTAATGCTTACCCCATTTTGTGAAAGCAGTATGTTTTCAAGGGTCGTATCACCTGGCCAAGTATTTGAACCATCACTCAACGTAGTGTTGTTCGGACTTGGGCTGTTTGATACATTACCGGTTGTTAGGATTACCCCTCTGGAAAACGGAAAGTTCGGATTGAGGTTCTCGAAATAACCAATACCATTCGTCGATCCAAAGTTTGTCCCTGTACTTGCAACTACATTCTGAGCAGCAACACAAGGAGAGTTAATCAAAACATCGTTAACGAGTTGCGTGGGGGTATAGGTTGTCGCATCGACAGTTATTCCCTGCGAAAAACCCATAATACAACTTAAAAACGCTAATAAAATAAATGTCTTTTTCATAAAAACACAGAATATTTGAAGTTAGCAAACATAGCTAAAAATTTAATAATTAACTGGAATTTGGGAATTTTAGCAATTGTTAATTTTTAAGTAGGGGTCAGTGTAAGGTCTGTAGACGATTGCTTCAATCTTTAATTTCTACCGACAATCCTACTTTCGCCTCGTGTGAAATGTAATTCCTATTTGAATATTACTACGATTTAAGGCAACACCAAGCCAGGATTCAGCTAAAACTTGAATTCATTTTAAAAAAATAAAATTCTTCTTTAAATCGATTCTCATTCCCATTAAAACGAGCGCGCAATTCAATTATATTTGCAGCCTCAAAAAAATCGCAATGATTACTCTGAAACAGCAAATAGAATCCACTGTTACTGAATGCATTCAGTCCGTGTTTTCCAATATTGACGCCATTCCGCTCGAAGTTCAACTAACTAAAAAAGAGTTTGAGGGCGATTTTACCGTCGTACTTTTCCCACTCGTTAAAGCCTTAAAGCTCGCTCCTGCACAAATTGGGGAACAGCTCGGAGCCTTACTGCTCGAAAAATCATCGCTGTTCAAAAGCTATAACATTGTTTCGGGTTTCTTAAACCTTACATTACAAGAAAAAGCATTCACCGAGACATTTTCGCATATTTTCGCAAACACTAATTTCGGTTCGCATCCAATTTCTTCAGAAGGTGGCGCTATCGTAGAGTTTTCTTCACCAAACACAAACAAACCACTTCATTTAGGTCATATTCGAAATATTTTGCTCGGTTTTTCTGTATCGCGAATTTTAGAAGCGGCAGGAAAAAAAGTACACAAAACGCAAATTATAAACGATCGCGGCATACATATATGTAAGTCGATGTTGGCTTGGCAGCGTTTTGGCAACGGCGAAACTCCACAAATAGCCCAAATGAAAGGCGATCATTTTGTCGGGAAATATTATGTGCAGTTTAATATTGCTTACGAAGAAGAGATAAAAGCTCTTGAGGCAAATGGCCTAACTAAAGATGAAGCTAAGAAGCAAGCGCCTATTTTTCTAGAAGCGCAAGATATGCTTCGCAAATGGGAAGCTGGCAATGCCGAAGTTGTTTCTTTGTGGAAAACCATGAATCAATGGGTTTACGAAGGTTTTGAAACGACTTATCGAGATTTAGAAGTAGATTTCGACTCGTATTATTACGAGAGTGAAACCTATCTGCTCGGGAAGTCGGTTGTAACTTTAGGTTTGGAGAAAGGCGTTTTTGAACAAGATCCCGACGGTTCGGTTTGGATTGATTTAACCGCCGACGGTCTCGATCGTAAAATCGTTCTTCGTGCCGATGGAACTGCCGTTTATATGACTCAGGACATTGGTACAGCAATTCAACGAATGAAAGATCAGCCTGGGATGGATCAATTGATTTTTACCGTTGGAAACGAACAAGATTATCACTTTAAAGTCCTATTCCTGATTTTAAAGAAGTTAGGTTTTAGCTGGGCCAATCAGTTGCATCACTTGTCTTACGGCATGGTTGATTTGCCAACAGGAAAAATGAAATCGCGCGAAGGTATCGTTGTTGATGCCGATGATTTAATTGCCGAAGTAATTGACACCGCAACAGCTATTTCCCAAGAACTCGGAAAACTCGACGGTTATTCCGAAGAAGAAAAGTCTGCCTTATACCGAACTATTGGTTTAGGCGCAATGAAATACTTCTTGTTGAAAATCGATCCGAAGAAGAAAATCACATACAATCCAAAAGAATCGGTCGATTTTAACGGAAATACCGGACCTTTTATTCAGTATGCGCACGCACGTATCCAGTCGATTTTACGCAAAGCAGGCAGTATCCCAACTACCTTAGCAGTTGTTTCAACGCTCGATGCAAAAGAAATCGAGTTAATTAAAGTTTTGGAAGATTTTCCAGCAGTGGTAAAAGTTGCTGCCGCAGAATTGAGTCCGGCGCTCATTGCAAACTATGCCTTCGATTTGGTGAAAGCTTACAACAGTTTCTACCAATCGGTTTCTATTTTAGGCGAAAGCGATGAAGATACGCGAACGTTCCGTGTACAGTTGAGTGCAAAGACAGCAGAAGTTATAAAGAAAGCCTTGTATTTGTTGGGGATTCAGTCGCCCGAACGCATGTAATTCACCCCAATGCAGCAATCGAGTTTTTTTAAATCATTTCTGATTTTATTCCTTGCAGCCATTTTGTTTGTGGTTGCCAAACCGTATTTGCCTAAAAAGTTGTTTCCTGAACAACAAGCAACCGCTAATCAAGTTGTCGACAGCACGGTTATTGAAGCTATTTCGGAGGCGGAAGCTACAGATGAGCTCAATTATGCCGAAGCAGATTCGATGGGCAATCAGCCAATTGTTTATGTCGATGAGTCTGGCATTCAGTTTCCGTCTGAAACCGCGCAATCATACACCGGAAATCAACATTTGATTTCGTTTTATGAAAAACTTCGCTTACTCGAATCCAATCCCAATCATTCAGTACGTATTGCTTATTTTGGCGATTCGATGACCGATGGCGACTTAATCGTTCAAGACTTGCGTTCGGCATTTCAATCGCAGTTCGGAGGAACAGGTGTTGGTTTCGTTCCTCTCGTATCAGAATCTGCAGGCAGCAGAAGTTCTGTAAAGCACAGTTTTGGAGGTAGTTGGAAAGATCAGAATTTCGTAACTTCGAAATACAGCCGATACGCTTTTGGAATCAACGGACATGTTTTTTATCCCACAGACAGCTTGGCGTGGGCGCGTTATGAAGCAGGCCGACAAGCCAATGTGGCATCGCTACCCAATCCGACACTCTTCTACGGCAGTTCAAGAAAAAACGGCCGCTTGAAAGTTACCTACGGAAAAGATAGTTTGTGGTACAAATTAGATGGTAATCTAGCGCTCAACACACTTCGTATAGGTAAGTCGGATTTAAAGAAATTCAGAGCCGATTTTATCGAAGCCGATTCCATTCCAATCTACGGATTTAATTTCGACAACGGAAAAGGCGTTCACATCGACAACTTTTCGCAACGCGGAAACTCAGGTATGCCGCTGGCAAAGCTAAATCCACAATTGCTTAACCAATTTCAAAAAAAGTTGGGCTACGATTTAATTATTCTTCATTACGGGACGAATGTTCTGAATTACGGAACTAAAAATTACAATTGGTATCAACGCGGAATGCAAAAAGCCATCGCTAATTTACGAGCAGGTTTTCCCGGCGTTCCCATTTTACTGATTTCCGCCGCCGATAAAGCAACAAAGTACGATATGGAAATGCGTACCGATTCGGCTGTAGTGCCTTTAACACTCGCACAACGAAAATTAGCTGTAGAAACACGAAGCGGATTTATAAATCTGTTCGAACTAATGGGCGGCAACGGAAGTATGGTTCGTTGGGTCGACGAAGTTCCAGCCTTAGCCAATAAAGATTATACGCACTTTAATTTCCGCGGCGCAAAGAAGGTTGCCTCGCTGTTCTATCAAAAATTACAAAGTGGTTTTATTACATATAAACGATTAAAAAGTAAAGTCGCTACTGAGGCCGTGTTGCCTGAAAACGACAGCATTCCTGATGAAGAAATGTAGCCTCATATTGTTGCTTTTCTTCGGATTTATCTTCTCAGGAAAAGCTCAGGTAACGGATACAACCGACGTTGAATCCGCTGTCGCAGAAGATACCGTTGCCGTTCCAATCGTAATTCCTGAAAACGGATTAAAGAATCCGAAAGCCATTGCTAAATTCCTGAAAACTTTGCAGCAACGCGAAACAGACGGTTTTTTAACCGAGCGTGTGCACGTTTTTCACATTGGTGACTCGCACATTCAAGCCGATTTACAAACCGATAAAACGCGAACACTACTTCAGGAAACCTACGGAAACGGCGGACGTGGCTTCATTTTTCCTCACCGTTTAGCGCGAACTAACGGTTCATCAGACGTTTCGTTTGAGTCGGCAAACAATTTTTCAGCGCAACGCATTATAAATGGTAGCAATGCCTACATGGGTTTAAGCGGTATTTCGCTGAGTAGCAAAGAGCGCCCCTGTGCCGTGAAAGTTAGTTTGAAAGACAGTTCCGATGCATTCGACCTCGTACGCATTGTGCAGCCAAAAAGTACGGCACGTTGGCAGTTTTCTGCGGGAAAGACGCTAGAAAGCAAAAAAGTGATTGTACCAAAACCGCGCATACACAAAATCAAAGACGGCGAAGTTTTGGGAAGCATTGCTCGTAAATACGGAATCTCGGTTAGTCAGCTTAAAAAAATGAATCGTTTGAAATCCGATCGAATTCGCGCTGGTAAAACGCTGATTGTTAGCAAGTCGGAGAATCGTACGAGAAGTATAAAAAAGTATAAGTACGCCACGGTCGATTTCAACGCAAGTGAAACGTGGACTTCCAAAGAGTTTGATCAAGCGCTTCAATTTGAAGTATTTACAGATTCAGACGACGCTTCTGCTTTAAACGGATTTATGTTGGAAAATTCCGACGGCGGCATTATTTACAGCAGTGTGGGCGTTAACGGTGCTAAATTCTCCGATTACAACCAAAGCCCGTTGTTCTTCCAACAGTTATTGGCAACTTCGCCCGATTTGCTGGTACTTTCTTTAGGAACCAACGAAAGTTTCGATCACCAATCGGCTTCAACTTATATCAATCATCTTACTACGTTCATTCAAAATTGTCGAAGTATTCATCCCGATATCGAAATTTTGGTTTGCACGCCTCCGCCCTCGTTGTTTAAAAGACGATACAAAAACACCTACGTGGAAAGCTATGCGAATGCACTGCTGTTAAATGCCGAGTTATTGCGCTACGCCGTTTGGGACGGATACACGCAGTTGGGTGGCGGAAATGCCGTAAGTAGAAATTACAAAAGAGGATTAATGGCTGCCGATCGCGTGCATTATTCCAAATTAGGTTACGAAATACAAGGAACATTGTTGGCCGAAGCGATTATCCGTCAAGCCAATCAATACGCAAAATCAGTAGGTCAGTAAGTATGCAGGATTTTACAAAATATATCACGGATTTCTTCACATGCTCTTCCGACGATGTAGCGCAGTGGTTTACCTTCGATCCGAAAAGTCCGATTTTATTCAATACCGCACTCTTTTTGGGTTTGTTTCTGATTTTTTATCCCATTTACATCCTAACACTGCGGCTAAAAACATACCACTTGCGCAATTTGTACGTGTTCTTGTTTTCGCTGTTTTTCTATTACAAATCAAGCGGTCACTATTTCGCCTTACTGTTGCTTAGTGGTGTGATCGACTATAATTTAGCCAAACTCCTGTTCGAAGAAAAGTTACAGTCGTTCCGAAAGTTCTACTTGGTATTGAGTGTTGTTTTAAATCTCGGATTTCTTGGTTATTTCAAGTACAGCAACTTTTTAATCGATAACTACAACCAGTGGTTTGAAGGCAATTTAGCGTTCCAAGATATTATTCTTCCGGTCGGAATTTCGTTTTACACCTTCCAATCGATGAGCTACATCATCGATATTTATCGCCGCGAGATTACGCCTACTAAAAACATACTCGATTACATGTTTTTTGTGTCGTTTTTTCCGCAATTGGTTGCCGGTCCGATTGTTCGTGCCTCCGAGTTTTTACCGCAGATTTACAAGAAAATTACACTCAATAGTTCCGATTTAAATCACGCCTTGTTTTTAATCATTGGCGGATTAATCAAGAAAACAGTTGTATCCGATTTTATCTCGTTAAATTTTGTCGATCGTGTGTTCGATTCACCGAGTAGCTACACTGCGTTCGAAAATTTATTGGCGTCGTACGGCTACGCAATACAAATTTATTGCGATTTTTCGGGCTACTCCGACATGGCTATCGGTGTTGCATTACTAATGGGATTCCGCTTGTCGGTAAACTTCCGCACACCGTATAAGTCGGCCTCGATAACCGAATTCTGGCGTCGTTGGCATATATCGTTATCTACCTGGTTGCGCGATTACTTGTACATTTCGATGGGTGGAAACCGCAAAGGAAAGTTCCGGATGTACTTTAATTTGTTTATGACGATGCTGCTCGGCGGACTCTGGCATGGTGCGAGCTGGAAGTTCGTTATTTGGGGCGTTTTACACGGTTTGGCCTTGGTTGTTGAGCGCTTGTTCAAGAATGTACTTCACTTACCTAAAAACATGTTTGTGCGTGTTGTACAGGTATTGCTTACTTTTCATTTCGTGGTTTTTTGCTGGATTTTCTTCCGCGCGAAAGATTTCGAAACAGCTTGTGAACTGATCGGAAATATTGGTCAGCTGCAATGGAACCCCGAGCAGTATCTCGTAATTTTAGAAGGTTACAGAAACGTGATGTTTGTGATGTTGTTTGGCTTCTTGTGGCATTTTTTACCAAGTCGTTGGTCCGAAGGTTTGAAACAAGCTTTTGGTTACTTACCCATTGCTGGCAAAGCATTAATCCTTGCTGCTGTATTTTGGTTGGTATACGCGAGCAGTTCCGAAGGGCCGCAACCGTTTATCTACTTCCAGTTTTAACGGATCTAGGCACTTTTTTAAACCGTCTTTTTCAAATTTTTAGTTTCTTTTTTTGGGGGTGCCGGCGCTTTTTCGTTCGTGCAATGCTGCGCCAATCCGTCGCTGCGCCTGCCGAATCGTTGTCCATAAGCTTGTCAAAGCGCCGTCGCGCTATCCGCTGTATCTTTCCGGCGAACGTAGGGTGGAAATACCATAACGCCGCAAAGTATGCCGCTGCTGTCGCTCACCCGAGGGAGCTGCAAATGGAAAAAATAGAAAAAGTGAAAAAATGGAAAAAAGCTAAAAAATGGAAAAAAGCGAAAGAATCTAAATAATGAT
>JAIXTU010000168.1 GCA_027483785.1 Flavobacterium sp. | reverse complement strand
GAAGACAAATCGAATTGGTAACAGCCTTGGGGTCATCAGAGGGTGGGATTCTAACTGGGTCGGTGATAATGACTACGGCGACAGAATCGCTGAAGACTACAAAATCAGAAAGTACATCCATGCTCGTTTATCAAAAGCTAGTGTTTCTAAAGTAATCATTGAAAGAACTTTAAAACTTGTAACCGTTACTATCACCACCGCGCGTCCAGGAATTATCATCGGAAAAGGCGGACAGGAGGTAGACAAGTTGAAAGAGGAATTGAAGAAGATTACCGACAAGGAAGTTCAGATCAATATTTTCGAAATCAAAAGACCAGAACTAGATGCATTTCTTGTTGCTTCAAGCATCGCACGTCAGATTGAAAGCCGTATTTCTTACAGAAGAGCGATCAAAATGGCAATTGCAGCTTCGATGCGTATGAATGCTGAAGGTATCAAAGTTATGATTTCAGGACGTTTGAATGGTGCTGAAATGGCGCGTTCAGAGTCTTTCAAAGAAGGTCGTATTCCATTGTCTACTTTCAGAGCCGACATTGATTATGCTTTGGCTGAAGCACATACAACTTATGGTCGTATGGGAATCAAAGTATGGATTATGAAAGGAGAAGTTTACGGAAAGAGAGATCTTTCTCCACTTATCGGAATGGATAAGAAACAAGCGGGAAGTAACTCAGGTAAATCTGATGCACCACGCGGAGGAAAATCAAACTTTAACAAGGGTCCCAAATCGGACGCTCGTAAACGCAAATAATTTTTAAAAGTAAAATCGAATGTTACAGCCTAAAAGAACGAAGTACCGTAAGGTACAAAAAGGTAGAATGAAAGGGAACAGCCAAAGAGGCCACGAACTTTCAAATGGCATGTTCGGAATTAAATCTGTGCACGAAACAGGCATGTTCTTAACCTCACGTCAGATCGAAGCAGCTCGTATTGCAGCTACTCGTTATATGAAACGTGAAGGACAACTTTGGATCAAAATCTTCCCAGATAAACCAATCACCAAAAAACCTCTTGAGGTACGTATGGGTAAAGGTAAAGGTGCTGTCGAATATTGGGCAGCAGTTGTTAAGCCAGGAAGAATCATGTTCGAAGTTGGTGGAGTGCCATTGGCAGTTGCAAAAGAAGCTTTGCGCCTTGCGGCTCAAAAACTTCCAGTGAAAACTAAATTTGTAATCGCTAGAGATTTCGAAGCCTAATCTGTTAATTATGAAACAATCAGAAATTAAAAATCTTTCCGTAGAGCAACTACGAGAAAACTTAAGCCAGGCCAAGAAAACTTACAACAGTTTGAAGATGGCTCACGCGATCTCTCCAATCGAGAATCCGCTTCAGATCAGAACTGTTCGCCGAACAGTCGCTCGTCTTGCTACTGAAATAACTAAACGTGAGCAACAATAATTCTGTATTATGGAAGCTAAAAGAAATTTAAGAAAAGAGAGAATCGGTGTGGTGACTTCCAATAAAATGGAAAAGTCAATCGTTGTGGCTCAGGTAACACGTGTAAAACACCCACTATACGGTAAATTCGTATTGCGTACTAAGAAATTTGTTGCGCACGACGAGAAAAACGACTGTAACATTGGAGATACTGTTCGCATCAGCGAAACACGACCAATGAGTAAAACAAAGTGTTGGAGATTAGTAGAAATCATTGAAAGAGCTAAGTAATGGTACAACAAGAAAGTAGATTAAAAGTTGCGGATAACACCGGTGCTAAAGAAGTACTGACCATCCGTGTGCTTGGAGGTACTAAGCGCAGATATGCCTCTGTTGGCGATAAAATTGTAGTTTCAATCAAAGATGCTACTCCAAACGGTAACGTGAAAAAAGGAGCTGTATCAACTGCTGTAGTAGTACGTACTAAGAAAGAAGTACGTCGTGCAGATGGTTCTTACATCCGTTTTGACGATAATGCTTGCGTGCTTTTGAACGCAGCTGGTGAAATGCGCGGAACCCGCGTTTTCGGTCCAGTAGCGAGAGAACTTCGCGAAAAGCAATTCATGAAAATTGTATCACTTGCACCTGAGGTGCTTTAATTTTAGGAGACAATGACTAAGTTAAAAATTAAATCAGGAGACGTTGTTCGCGTTATCGCAGGTGATCACAAAGGTGCCGAAGGCAAAGTTGTACGCGTAGATCGCGAAAAGAACAGAGCAATCGTTGAAGGGGTAAACATGGTGTCTAAGCACACAAAGCCTAGCGCTAAAAACCCTCAAGGCGGTATTATTAAAAAAGAAGCTCCTATCCATATTTCAAACATTTCGTTAATCGATCCAAAGTCTAAAGAGACTACGCGTGTTGGTTTCCGTGTTGAAGGAGATAAGAAAGTGAGATTTTCTAAAAAATCAAATCAAGTATTGTAGTTATGGCTTATATCCCTAGACTTAAAGAAGAATATAAAGCCCGCGTAATCGCTGCTTTAAAAGAAGAATTCGGCTATAAAAACGTAATGCAAGTTCCAAAATTGGAGAAAATCGTTTTAAGCCGTGGTGTTGGTGCTGCTGTTTCTGATAAGAAATTAATCGAATACGCAGTAGACGAATTGACGAAAATCACAGGTCAAAAAGCGGTTTCTACAATCTCTAAGAAAGATGTTGCATCGTTTAAACTTAGAAAAGGTATGCCGATTGGTGCAAAAGTTACCCTTCGTGGGGAGCGTATGTACGAATTCTTAGATCGTTTGATTACTTCAGCACTTCCACGTGTTAGAGATTTCAACGGTATCAAAGCTACTGGTTTCGATGGCCGTGGTAATTACAACCTTGGTGTTACCGAGCAAATTATTTTCCCTGAAATCGATATCGATAAGGTGAATAAAATTGCCGGTATGGACATCACTTTTGTGACTACCGCTAAAACAGACAAAGAAGCGAAATCACTTTTAGCAGAATTAGGTTTACCATTTAAAAAGAATTAAGGATGGCTAAAGAATCAATGAAAGCACGCGAAGTAAAACGTGCAAAAACTGTAGAAAAATACGCTGCGAAAAGAAAAGCACTTTTGGAAGCTGGCGACTATGTTGGCCTTCAAAAATTGCCTAAAAACGCTTCTCCGGTAAGAATGCACAATCGTTGCAAACTTACAGGTCGTCCAAGAGGTTATATGCGCCAGTTTGGTATTTCACGTGTTACTTTCCGTGAAATGGCAAACATGGGATTGATTCCTGGTGTTAAAAAAGCTTCTTGGTAATAAAAAAAGAGTATCAATTGGTTTAAGGTTCGCCGCGAGAGACGTAGACGAAAACCAAAACCGCAATTAATTAAATATGTACACAGATCCAATCGCAGATTATCTGACCCGAGTACGAAACGCTGTGGCCGCAAACCACAAAGTTGTCGAAATTCCGGCTTCTAATCTGAAAAAAGAAATCACTAAGATTTTGTTCGATCAAGGTTATATCTTGAGCTATAAATTCGAGCAAAATACCGTACAGGGTACGATTAAAATCGCTCTCAAATACGACAAAGAAACCAAAGAACCTGTAATAAAGGACATTCAAAGAATCAGTAAGCCTGGTTTGAGAAAATACGCCGGAGCTACAGAAATTCCAAGAATCTTGAATGGTCTTGGTATCGCTATTGTATCAACTTCAAAAGGTTTGATGACCGGAAAACAAGCACGCCAATTAAACATTGGTGGTGAGGTCATCTGCTACGTTTATTAATTTTAATCCAGCAAGAAATGTCTAGAATTGGTAAAAATCCCGTTTCGATTCCTGCAGGTGTTACAGTAAACTATGCAGATGGTATCCTTACAGTAAAAGGAAAAAAAGGTCAGCTTACGCAAGTTATCAGCGATGTGGATCTTAAAATAGAAGAGAACCAAATCGTTGTCGAGCGCTCATCAGATCACAAAGATCAACGCGCGAAACACGGTTTGTACAGATCACTAATCAACAACATGGTTATTGGTGTTTCTGAAGGTTTTACAAAAGAGTTAGAATTAGTGGGTGTAGGTTATAGAGCTTCTAACCAAGGTCAAAAACTTGATCTAGCTCTTGGATTTTCTCACAATATCATCCTTGAAGTTGCTCCAGAAGTAACCTTGGAAACGATTTCTGAGAAAGGTAAGAACCCTATCGTAAAACTAACTTCATACGACAAACAATTGTTAGGTCAAGTAGCTGCTAAAATCCGCGGATTCCGTAAGCCAGAACCTTACAAAGGAAAAGGTGTGAAATTCGTAGGTGAAGTATTGAGAAGAAAAGCAGGTAAATCAGCTTAAAAATATTAGATTATGTCATTAACAAAAACTGAAAGAAGACAACGCATCAAATTCAGAATCCGTAAAATCGTTTCGGGTACTGCTGCTAAGCCACGTTTGTCTGTGTTTAGAAGTAATAAAGAAATCTATGTTCAGCTGATTGACGATGTGCAAGGTGTAACCATCTTGGCAGCTTCATCTCGCGACAAAGACGTAGATTCTAAAGGTACTAATGTAGAAGTTGCAACAGCAGTAGGTAAAGCTATCGCTGAAAAAGCGCTTAAAGCAGGTATCGAGAATGTAACATTTGATCGTGGTGGTTATTTGTACCACGGTCGTATTAAATCACTAGCCGAAGGCGCAAGAGCCGCTGGTTTAAAATTCTAATCGAAGATGTCAAAGTATAAAAACGTAGAATTCGTAAAGCCTAGCGGTCTTGAACTAAAAGATCGATTGGTGAGTGTAAACCGTGTAACAAAAGTTACTAAAGGTGGACGTGCTTTCGGTTTCTCTGCCATCGTAGTAGTTGGCGACGAAAACGGAGTGGTAGGTCACGGTTTAGGAAAATCTAAAGACGTATCTGAAGCGATTGCTAAAGCTGTGGAAGATGCGAAGAAAAACTTGGTACGTGTACCGCTTAGCGGACAATCGGTTCCGCACGAGCAAAAAGGTAAATTTGGTGGTGCGAGAGTATTCTTGATGCCAGCGTCTCACGGTACCGGAGTTATTGCTGGTGGTGCTGTACGTGCGGTATTGGAGTCTGTTGGTATTCACGACGTACTTTCTAAGTCGCAAGGATCATCAAATCCACACAACGTAGTTAAAGCTACTTTCGATGCGTTACTTCAAATGAGAAGCGCTCACACTGTAGCAAAGCAACGAGGTATTTCATTAGATAAAGTGTTTAAAGGTTAATTCAGCGAATCATGGCAAAAATTAAAGTAAAACAAGTTCGCAGCAAAATTAATTGCCCGCTAACACAGAAAAGAAGCCTTGAGGCTCTTGGACTTCGCAGAATGGGTCAGGTTGTTGAGCACGAAGCCAACCCTGCAATTCTCGGAATTATCAATAAAGTTAAACACTTAGTTTCTGTTGAAGAAGCTAAATAATCCGTAAACTATGAACTTACATAACTTACAACCTGCAGAGGGATCAACGCACAACCAAAATAAGCGCGTAGGTCGTGGAGAAGGCTCCGGAAAAGGCGGAACTGCTGCACGTGGACACAAAGGTGCGAAGTCTCGCTCAGGTTACTCAAAGAAGATCGGATTTGAAGGCGGACAAATGCCACTACAAAGACGTGTTCCTAAATTTGGATTTAAAAATATCAACAGAGTGGAATATCAAGGAATCAACCTTGACACTATTCAAGCACTAGTTGATGCAGGTGTTATCTCCGACTCATTAGATTTCGCAACAATTGTTGAAAATCGTTTGGCTACTAAAAATGAAGTAGTTAAAATTTTGGGTAGAGGTACTCTTACTGCAAAAGTGAAAATTAGCGCACATAAATTCACTGCTACTGCTAAAGCCGCTATTGAAGCGGCAGGTGGTGAGGCAGTTAGCTTGTAATTCTAAGACTGATGAAGAAATTTTTCGAATCTGTATCGAATATCTGGAAAATCGATGAACTGCGTTCTCGTATAGTTCTAACTTTAGGCCTTTTGTTGGTTTATCGTTTTGGCGCTCACGTAACGTTGCCTGGCATCGATGCAACCCAGTTGAATGCGTTAGCAGGCCAAACTAAAGACGGTATTGGTTCTATTCTTGATATGTTTACCGGAGGCGCTTTTTCTAAGGCTTCCGTTTTTGCATTGGGAATCATGCCGTACATCTCGGCTTCCATCGTAGTACAATTAATGGGGATTGCAATTCCTTACCTTCAGAAACTTCAGAAAGATGGGGAAAGTGGTCGCAAAAAGTTGAATCAAATTACCCGTTGGTTAACAATTGTGATTACAGTTGTTCAAGGTCCAGGTTATATCTATAACTTGTATTCAACGCTACCTGCACAAGCATTTTACCCAGAAGTGAGTCAAGAAGTGTTTGTTGCACTTTCTATTGTGATCCTAACGACGGGAACAATTTTCGCAATGTGGCTTGGTGAGAAGATAACTGATAAAGGTATCGGAAACGGAATTTCTCTCCTTATCATGGTTGGAATTTTGGCTCGTCTTCCACAAGCATTTTTACAGGAATTTACCTCGACCATCACAAATAACGGAGGTGGGCCAATGATTTTGGTTCTTGAAGTTATCGGTTGGTTGTTAGTAATCATGGCTTGTGTACTCCTCGTTATGGCCGTGAGAAAGATACCTGTACAGTACGCACGTCGTACCGTTTCTGGTGATTTCGAACAAGATATCAATGGCGAAAACAGACAGTTCATTCCTCTTAAATTAAACGCATCTGGTGTAATGCCGATCATTTTTGCACAAGCAATTATGTTTATTCCAGCAGCAGTGGCAGGCTTGTCGCAGTCAGAAACTTCACGATCTATTGCATCTACGTTTGGTGATTTATTCGGATTCTGGTACAATTTAGTATTCGCGTCCTTAATCATCATCTTTACTTACTTTTATACTGCTATTACTGTTCCAACGAATAAAATGGCAGACGACCTTAAGCGAAGCGGTGGCTTTATCCCTGGAATCAGACCAGGAGTTGAAACGTCTGATTATCTGGATAAGATTATGTCTTTGATTACATTTCCAGGTTCGTTGTTCCTAGCGCTACTTGCTGTGTTCCCAGCAATCGTAGGTAGTTTAGGTGTACAACAGTCTTGGGCAATGTTTTTCGGAGGTACCTCTTTGATCATCATGGTAGGTGTTGTTATTGATACCGTTCAGCAAGTGAATTCATATCTGCTTAATAAGCATTATGACAGCTTGATGAAATCGGGCAAAAACCGTAAAGCTGTAGCATAATTATGGCAAAACAAGCGGCTATTGAACAAGACGGATCTATCATCGAAGCATTGTCGAACGCAATGTTCCGTGTCGAATTGGAAAACGGACACGTAGTAATTGCTCACATTTCTGGAAAGATGCGTATGCACTACATCAAATTGCTTCCGGGCGATAAGGTGAAGCTGGAAATGAGCCCCTACGACTTGTCAAAGGCAAGAATAACTTATAGATATTAATATAGCTAGTAGCAAAGAGCTTTTAGCAGTTAAACAGAAATGATACAAACTGCTAAAGGCTAAGTGCTGAAAGCTAAAAGCTAAGAAAAGATGAAAGTTAGAGCATCAGTTAAGAAAAGAAGCGCCGAGTGCATTATTGTGCGTAGAAAAGGGCGTCTGTACGTAATCAACAAAAAGAATCCTAGATTTAAACAAAGACAAGGATAATTATGGCAAGAATAGCAGGGGTAGACATCCCAAAAAATAAAAGAGGCGTTATTGCTTTAACCTACATCTTCGGATTAGGAAGAAGCCGTGCTAAAGATATTTTAGCGAAAGCGCAAGTAAGCGAAGACAAAAAAGTTCAAGATTGGAATGACGATGAAATCGGTGCAATCCGTGACGCCGTTTCATACTACAAAATCGAAGGTGAACTTCGTTCTGAAATTTCATTAAACATCAAACGTTTAATGGACATCGGATGCTACCGAGGTATCCGTCACAGAAGCGGACTTCCATTGCGTGGTCAGAGAACCAAAAATAACTCTCGTACTAGAAAAGGTAAGAGAAAAACTGTCGCTAACAAGAAAAAAGCAACTAAATAAGAATTAGTATGGCTAAAGCAACAACTAAAAAACGTAAAGTTATTATCGAGTCTTCTGGTGAAGCTCATATTAACGCAACTTTCAATAACATCATTATTTCACTTACCAATAAAAAAGGTGAAGTTATCTCTTGGTCGTCGGCCGGTAAAATGGGCTTCCGTGGATCAAAGAAGAACACACCTTACGCTGCGCAAATGGCCGCTGAAGACTGCAGCCGCGTAGCTTTGGAAGCTGGTTTGAAGAAAGTGAAAGTTTTCGTGAAAGGACCAGGTAACGGACGCGAGTCTGCTATCCGCTCTATTCACAACGGTGGAATCGAAGTTACAGAAATCATCGACGTAACTCCAATGCCACACAACGGGTGTAGACCTCCAAAAAGACGTCGAGTTTAATCCCAATTAAAGTAGTATAGTATAACCCGGAAAGCAAAAGCGCTATCGAAGGATCTGACCTGAATTCATAGTGGCTTTCCAAAATCATTAAAAATGGCAAGATATACTGGTCCAAAAACCAAAATCGCGCGTAAATTCGGTGAAGCAATCTTCGGCGAAGACCGCGCTTTCGAAAAGAGAAATTACCCACCGGGACAACACGGTTTAGCAAAGAAAAGAGGTAAAAAATCGGAATATGCAATCCAGTTAATGGAAAAGCAAAAAGCGAAATACACTTACGGAATCCTTGAAAAGCAATTCCGTGGTTTGTTTGAAAAAGCTTCTGCTGCTCGTGGAGTTACTGGTGAAGTTCTTATCCAATTATGCGAAGCACGTCTTGATAATGTAGTTTTCAGAATGGGTATTGCTT
>JAIXTU010000263.1 GCA_027483785.1 Flavobacterium sp. | reverse complement strand
TTTTAAATCGAACTCAGGTTCTTAGGAAATCGCTATTGATTGATTGTTTTTTAATTACACAAGCTTTTGGAAATTACTGAGCGGGTAATAGGCTGTTGAAGATTACGAAAACGGCAACAAAGGTTCTTAACATTTAACTTACGCAAACGTAAAATTAAAGCGCTGAGATTTAATATGAAACGGCGGATGTGCTAATATGTGAATGCTTCATTTGCAAAAACGAATTTTGTGAAAAAGCGTCAGATTGATTTGGTGGTAATTTCCGATGTGCACTTAGGAACTTACGGTTGCCACGCTCGCGAGTTGTTTACGTATCTGCAATCCATCAAACCTAAAAAACTAATTCTCAACGGCGATATCGTCGACATCTGGCAATTTCGAAAATCGTATTTTCCAAAATATCATTTAAAAGTCATTAAAAAAATAATTGATTTTGCGTCGAAAGGTACGGAAGTGTACTACCTGACGGGAAACCACGACGAGATGCTTCGGAAATTTAGTGATGCTCAAGTGGGATATTTTACCATCGCCGATAAACTCGTGTTGGATCTCGACGGTAAAAAGGCTTGGTTTTTTCACGGCGATGTATTCGATGCCTCGGTTAATCATGCCAAATGGATTGCTAAACTCGGCGGTTACGGTTATGATTACCTGATTTTGATGAACCGATTGATTAATTGGGTTCTGAAGCAGCTCGGGAAAGAACCGTATTCGTTCTCGAAAAAAATAAAAGCGAGCGTAAAAAAAGCAGTTAGTTTTATATCCGACTTCGAAAATGCCGCGACTGAACTGGCTATTGAAAACAAGTACGATTATGTGATTTGCGGACACATTCACGAACCGAAGATCATAACCAAAATGAACAAAATAGGCTCTACAACCTATTTAAATTCAGGTGATTGGATAGAGAATTTAACTGCCCTCGAATACCATAAAAAGCGCTGGAAACTGTTTAAATACAGCGAACAGTTCGAACTTCCTCAAGAAAATTTATTCGAAATGGAGGAAGCATTAGAGCCAAAACTCGTTGCCTCGCTCATTTTCAATAAGAAATAAGTTAGATTTGCGTTCTTACCACATCTAATCTTACACAAATGAAAAACACAATTTTGAGTTTGTTTGCTCTCGCTGCGGTAGTTAGCAGCTGCGGATCAGACAATAACAACGACAGCGGTAACAATCCGAGCAACGACAACTATTTGCCGCTTACCGTAGACAACTATTGGAAATACGAAGTAAGTTCTGATAACGCCGTTGTTGGAACTGATTCGCTTTACATTGAAAAAGACACGACAATTAATGCGAACGTGTACAAAAAATTTGCCGCTAATTATCTAGCAACCGAATTGCCTTTTGGTTTTTTTACGGGAATAATGAACGGAAATTCACTACGAAAAAGTGGCAGTAAATTATTGCTTACAGGAACTACAGGATTAAGCTTATCTGCTGAATTACCGGTAGATGTTGATATTGTTGATTTACCGGTTTTCGATAGTGCTGCAAGCACCGGAACAGAAAAAAAAAAAAAAAATGATTCATTTTCCCAAACAATTTCCGGATTTCCTGTAACGGTTACCTATAATTTAACGGCTACTCAAGGAGAAACTTTGGCCTCGTACACCATTCCTGGAGGAGAAAGCTACAGTAATGTGAAATCGGTTGTACTTAAATTAAACCTAGGTGTAGCCGCCTCGATAGAGATTTTTCCAGGAGTTCCGCCAACATCAATTCCCGTTTTGCAGCCTCAAGACGTAGTTGTATCAACTGTTTATTTTGCAAATAATATTGGTATGATTTACGCATCTACAAATGTTGCGTACGAATTAGAAGATTTTTCAAGTTTTGGAATTACCCTTCCTATTCCGCAAACGTTCAGTCAAATACAAACCGAGAAATTAATAGCGCATCAGGTGGAGTAAAGTTTTGTAAGCTTTTTTAGTATTCCTGTAATAGAAAAACTGTTAAAAAAACGGTGATTTGCCTTATCAAAAACAGAATATTATGAAGAACATTTTTTTAAAGACTGCCCTAATTTTAGGAACTGTATTCGCTGCACAAGCTCAAGACATATCTAAAAACGCACTAGGTTTGCGTTTAGGAGATAACGACGGATTTGGTGGTGAAATATCTTACCAACGCGGATTAGGAGATAACAACCGCTTGGAATTAGACTTAGGTTTTAGAAATAACGACGACTACGATGCATTCAAATTAGTTGGTCTGTATCAATGGGTATGGAACATCGAAGGCGGTTTTAATTGGTATGCGGGAGTGGGTGCAGGTATTGGTAGCTATAGCGCCAATCGCGGTCCAGGATTCAATGATGAAGACGGAACGTTTTTACTTGCCGCAGGTGACAT
Organism: Flavobacterium sp.; assembly: GCA_027483785.1. Lineage (GTDB taxonomy): Bacteria > Bacteroidota > Bacteroidia > Flavobacteriales > Flavobacteriaceae > Flavobacterium. The sequence goes on along the minus strand of JAIXTU010000263.1, from coordinate 2,464 downwards.
CGGAATTGAATATAACTTCGATATTCCGATACAACTGGCACTTGATTTCAGACCCGAAATTTATTTCGGAGACGAATTCAGAGACGATGATTTCGGCCCGGATTTAGCACTTTCAATTCGATATAGATTCTAGAAAAGTCGGCTTAGGCCGACTTTTTTTATGACTTATTCTTACCTACTCCACTTCTTTAAAAACCAGCGGTTTCTTACTGTTTATCTGTACTATGCAAATCGGATACGTAATTGCCATGGTAACGAACGAATTAGGTTCCGGTTTGGTTTTCCGTACGTACACTTCAATTTCTTTATCTGTTTCCTGTACGTTTGTCACCGTAATTCCGTAACCGCCACTTGGCTTTTCACCCGCGCTCAGCACCACAAAGGTACTTTGATCAATATTGCTTTTATTTATTTTTCGCTTTAACTCCGGATCGTTTTTCAGCAATTCAAACTCTTTTCCGTCGGTGATGATCTCATAAAATTCAATCTGTGCGCCACCAGTACCTGCTTGCTTCAGAATGGTGAATAAGGGTGCTTTAGCAGATTTATCTTTACCTGATCCGCAAGCCACCGACAGAAACGCCAGCATGACAACAATAACTTTTTTCATTTTTGTTTTTTAAGTGCCTTTTCATAAATACGTTCATACAGTGGCATTATTGCCGAGATGTCAAATTTTTTCGCATTTTCAAAAGCGCGTTCTTTAAAAGCTTCTAAGACAGTATCATCTTCCAAAATGCGGACGCCATTTTCGGCCATTGCTTGTACGTCGCCTACATCACTCAAGAAACCCGAAACGCCGTCAAAGTTAACTTCGGGCAAACCTCCAGAATTACTGCTAATTACCGGAACACGCCAAGCCATAGCTTCTAAAGCCGCCAAACCAAAGCTTTCGGTTTCCGAAGGCAACAAAAACAAATCGGTGTAACTTAAAATACGGTCTATTTCGTTGCTGTTTCCAAAGAAAATCACCCGATCCTGAATTCCTAATTGTTCGCATAATTGCTCGGCCTTTACCTTTTCCGGACCGTCGCCAACCATCATCAGTTTTGCAGGTATACGTTGTTGTATCAAGTTAAAAATGGCAATCACATCCGGAATTCGTTTCACTTTTCGGAAGTTACTGATGTGCGTGATAATCCGCTCCGACTTCAACGCCATTGCCGAACGTTTACATGGGTTCAAAACCAAATCGCGCGCATTTTTCAACTCAATAAAGTTCGGTATCACGTGAATTTTTTTCTTTATCTTAAACAAGTCATACGTCGCATTTTTTAAACTTTCCGAAACCGAAGTAACGTAATCCGATTTATTGATACTAAAACTAACTGCGGGTTTATAAAAAGGGTGATTGCCCACTAAGGTAATATCGGTTCCGTGCAAAGTAGTTACCATCGGAATCCGAATACCTTCTTTTTTGAGCATTTGTTTGGCCATATAACCGGCATAAGCGTGCGGAATGGCGTAGTGTACGTGTAAAATTTCGATGTTGTACAACTTGACCATATCTACCAATTTACTCGATAGGGCCAATTCATACGGCTGGTAATGAAAGAGCGGATATTCCGGAACATTCACCTCATGATAGTGCACATTTGTTTCCAGCAAGGCCAAACGAACCGGCTGTCGGTAGGTAATAAAGTGCACTTCGTGACCTCTGCGCGCCAATTCGAGTCCCAATTCTGTAGCCACCACGCCGCTGCCGCCAAAGGTCGGATAGCACACTATTGCAATTTTCATAGCTTAATTTTTTGCAGAGCTAAAGTACGCGATTTTTTTGAAGCTATTCGCGCTTTCCACTGCAAGTCCGCAGCAAAAAAGCCCGTATTTTAGCAGCGGGTTCGGGCTTCTGTAGTCGCCCTTCCCTACTGCAAATGCTGGGCTTTTTTGCTTTACGGGCTTTCCGTTGCAATCGCGGCTAGGGCAATTGTTACCGGCGTATCGTTATTCAATAAGCAGTAAAATAAACAATTTTTTTCAACTTGCGAAAAAATTAAAACGATGATGTTAAACCATACCGAAACCTGCTTGCTGTATTTACAATCTTACCAAGAAAAAAACTTAACTGCTGTAGCCGAGTTGTTTGCAGATCAGATTGTTCTGCGCGATTGGAATTTGCGCGTCGTTGGTAAAGATGCAGCATTAAATGAAACACGAAAAAACTTCGAAACTGCACAGTCGCTTCTTATCGAAGTGCTCCACACGTTTGAAAGTACCAAGAGCGTTGCCACCGAGCTCATAATCACCGTCAATAACTCCGAAATCCTGCATGTAATCGATGTACTTGATTTCGATGCACAAGGAAAAATCGAAGCCATTCGTGCTTATCGCGGTCGCGGAGATGAATGATATGGATAAAAATATAAATGACTCCAATTTTCGCATTTGGTTCTAAAAAAAATATGCGGAAAACCCGTAATGGTATGTCGATTTTTTTTCAAAACTTCGCCTCGATGGGGGCGGG
>JAIXTU010000009.1 GCA_027483785.1 Flavobacterium sp. | reverse complement strand
AGAGCAGAACTAGAAACCAAAGTGCATCAACTGCTAATAGAAGCCAAAGAACGTATCGATCGAAATACCTTAGATTAAAAACAGTAAAATTAACTTTCTTCGGATACAATCCCCCCACGCACTCTTCTGCGTAAGCGATTGAAGTGAAAATACCGTGCCGGTGGTGCGTTGTTTTTTGTGCTTCGGGGTGGCGACCAGCGGAAGCCGAACCGCAGCATACAAAAAACACGCGACAACAAACGGTATTGCAACGGAAAGCGCGACGGCGGCCATCACTTATTTTCATTGACGAACCATTGAGCCGCCGGTACGCCCAAAAACTACGCTCGCAAAACAATCAAAAACGACCGAAGCAATTGTTTTCATTACGGGCTTTAGTACCTTTGCATTATGGAAGTAACCAAGAAAGATATTCGCGCACTGAGCAAAGAACAATTGCGCGATTTCTTTACACAATCGGGCGATAAAGGGTTCCGCGGCAATCAAGTATATGAATGGCTGTGGAAAAAAGGTGCACACGATTTCGACGACATGACCAACCTTTCCAAACAAACCCGCGCGCTACTCCAACAGCATTTCGAAATTCGCCACATAAACGTAGACCAAATGCAACGCAGCGAAGACGGCACCGTGAAAAATGCCGTTCGCTTACACGATGGTTTGATTGTTGAATCGGTACTCATACCCACCGAAACCCGAACTACGGCATGCGTATCAAGCCAAGTTGGCTGTAGCCTCGATTGCAATTTTTGCGCAACCGCCCGACTAAAACGCATGCGCAACCTGAACGCCGACGAGATTTTCGACCAAGTAAAAGCCATCGATACCGAAAGTCGCGCGTACTACAACCGTCCGCTTTCCAACATCGTTTTTATGGGTATGGGCGAACCACTCATGAATTACAACAACGTTTTGGCGGCGATTGACCGCATTACGTCCGACGAAGGCTTGGGAATGTCGCCCAAACGCATTACCGTTTCTACATCGGGAGTTTCAAAAATGATTCGCAAAATGGCCGACGACGGTGTGAAATTTAAACTCGCCGTTTCGTTGCACGCCGCCATCGAAGACATTCGAAACGAAATTATGCCGTTTACCAAAAACTTTCCGCTCACCGAACTCAAACAAGCCTTGGCGTACTGGTACCAGAAAACCAAAAGTCGGGTTACTTACGAATACGTGGTTTGGAAGGGAATTAACGATCATAAACAAGCCATCGATGCGTTGGTACAATTTTGCAAATACGTGCCGTGCAAAGTGAACTTAATTGAATACAACGCCATAGACGACGAGCGCTTTCAACAAGCCGATGAAAAAGCCATAAACGCCTACATCGCTGCACTCGAAGCCAACAATATTGTTGTAAAAGTGCGCAGAAGTCGCGGTAAAGATATCGACGCGGCTTGCGGACAATTAGCAAATAAAGAGCAAAGCATTAACACCTGATTAGCGGTTGACTACCTACCTTTGTAACTATGAAAATTACTGAGCAGATCAAGCAGCCGATACAGGCAGAAATGGAACGCTTTGAGTCGAAGTTCCACGAATCGATGACTTCAAAAGTTGCTCTGCTCAACCGCATTACGTACTACATCGTAAATCGAAAAGGCAAGCAAATGCGCCCTATGTTTGTTTTCCTTTGCGCCAAATTGCTCAACAACGGCTCGGTAAACGAACGCACCTATCGCGGAGCCGCCGTTATCGAACTCATTCACACCGCCACACTCGTTCACGACGACGTGGTTGACGATTCGAACAAACGCCGTGGATTTTTCTCGATAAACGCCTTGTGGAAAAATAAAATTGCCGTTTTGGTAGGCGATTATCTGCTGTCGAAAGGTTTGCTGCTTTCTATCGATAATGGCGATTTCGACTTGCTAAAAATTATCTCGGTTGCTGTGCGCGAAATGAGTGAAGGCGAACTTTTGCAAATTGAAAAAGCCCGCCGACTCGATATTACCGAAGACGTTTATTACGAAATCATTCGCAAAAAAACGGCAACACTTGTGGCGTCGTGCTGTGCTTTGGGAGCGCAATCGGTGAGTCAAGACGATGCGTTGGTGGCGCAAATGCGTTTATTTGGCGAATACATTGGCATGGCTTTTCAAATCAAAGACGATTTGTTTGATTACAGCGACGAAGCCATTGGCAAACCCACCGGAATTGATATCAAGGAACAGAAAATGACTTTGCCGCTGATTCATGTGCTGAATACTGTTGATAAGAAGTCGAAAGATTGGGTGATTAATTCCATCAAGAATCACAATAAAAACAAACAACGTGTTAAAGAGGTAATCGCTTTTGTGAAAGAGAAAAATGGTTTGATTTACGCGGAAAATAAAATGCTGGAATATCAGCAAAAAGCGCTCGATATTTTAAGTTCCTTTCCACACAACGAATACCGCGATGCGTTGCAACTGATGGTAAACTACGTTATAGATCGAAAAATATGAAGTTTTTTAGCACACCGCCTGCTTTGGTTCAGGACGCCTTATCCAAATCGTATTCTTATGCCGAGTACCGGAAATTAGTTTCCGATTTAATTGCCGAGGGAAAAAGTACGGGTCCGAAACAATCGGCTGATTTACTGCAATACAGCGAGCTCAATGAAGCACGGATGTCGCGTTTAGACAAAACTTCTGAAATCTATCCGGAAATTGCCGCACAGCTCGAAAAACTGTCGCACCGCCAAACCTGGATTGCTATTACCGAAGGCTGGTGTGGCGATGCTGCTCAAATTTTGCCTTACATCAACAAAATGGCCGAGCTTGCTCCAAACGTAACCTTTAAGTGCGTGCTTCGCGATGAAAATCCGGAGTTTATGGATTATTTCCTTACGGGAGAAGCGCGTTCTATTCCGCGAATTGTTGTAACCGACACCGATACCTTTGAAGTGTACGCCGCTTACGGACCGCGCCCGTTCGAAGCTGCTGAAATCGTTCGTCAGTATCGCGACAAATACGGCGTAATCGACGAAAAGTTAAAGATTCATTTGCAAAAGTGGTACAACAAAGACGCGGGAATGCTAATTCAGCGTGAGTTCTTGAGTTTAGTGAAGTTGTAAATCGACTTTAATGACAAAATATCTTTGTTAGTTTAGCTGAAAAGGGAATTTTTTGTTTCGAAATCAAGTCAATCTCTTTCGCTAAAAAACAGTCACCATAAAAGTCTCGAAGATTTAATTTGCCTCGCTTACAGAGCTGAAATGATTACTCTTTGAACAAAATCATTTGTATTTAGAAAAGTAATTTTCTTTCTAAAAACTTCGTTATCAACAGTTTCTCTAAGTTTTCGGAAACATTCATCAGCAAATGAATTGGTAACAACCTCAACACCTTTAAAGTCAAGAAACACCTTCTCATTTGAATTAATTTTTTCGATTATGGAAGTACGAACTTGCGCTCCTAAATCTCTTGTTCCGAGACTTGAGCCAATATCTCCAAATTGAATAGTTACATTCATGATTAAAATTCGTTTCCAACAATAAAATACAAAAGTATTACATTTTAAACTAAAAAGTAACACATTGCATGTAAACTACAAATACTATTCCCTATCGCCAAACAAATCTTCATAAACTTGTTTTTTGTAATCATAATATTTACTTGTGAAGGAAGTATAATCAACGTCTACATTTGTATTAATTCTTATATAGACGCAGGTTCCTTGCCAATAATCAATATCTTTTACAGATGTCTCATTTTCGGAAACACTCAGAGTTTTGTTTCCAGAAAAAATACTCATCCAACCCCTGTTGAGTTTGATAAACTCAGCTGTTGCATAAAGCCCATGGCCTTGTCCACCTCCTTTAGTAACTCCTTCTTCTATGCATTTCAAAATTGCTTCTTCCTCGGTAAAAGTAAAGGCCTTGCTTAGGGATTTATGAACTCCAATTCCATAATCACAAACAATTAGCCGTATTGTATTTAGTGTTGAAAAATATTGTGCTGCAATCCAACCTTCATTTTGTTCCGAATGATTGAGAACATTATCTAAAATCTCATTTAGGCAATAGTCTAAGCTCACGTAAACATTCTCATGCATTGAAGCTTTTTTTCTCAAAATACCAAGAAAACTGTGTAAAACAGTAATTTGATTTTGCCGAGTGTATTTTTGAATTTGTACAGAAGTTTCATCATTACCTTTATCAACACTAAATGGGAGTTGCACTTTTAACTCCTCGAAAAATTTCATACCTGCTAAATAGTTTGCCGGAAGTGAAGTTTGCTGTACATAAATTCGCCCTCTAACGACATACCCAAGACTTTCTAAATACTTTATTGTGCACAATAAAAGCAAAGCATAGTCTGGATAAATGAAGTTGCAATTTGCAAAATCTATACTAACTTCAGTTGTAGGAACAATTTTATATTGCCTTACTAGAAGACTGCAAACTTTTAAAGCTTCGCCGTGTGATTTAGCTAACTCACTAATTCTAATTAAAAATTCCATCCTATAAATCAATTGGACACCATAAATTTAACTAGAAAATGAATTTAATTTTTTAAAGTTTAGTGAAGCCATAAAAATCACTAACTCCAAACTAAAAGTAAGTTCAGAATTTAATTTTTTATTGACGCAATAAGTACCGCTTCAAAGCTCGCAACCGAATACGCATCTTTAACTTGAAACGAACCGCTGCCTTCGCGTCGAAGCGATGTTAAATGAGCTCCCGATTGTAGTGCGATTCCCAAGTCGTGCGCTAAAGAACGCACGTAAGTTCCTTTGCTGCATTTTAACCAAAAACGAAGTTCGGTTTCAGAAATTCGGTCAACATTAAATTCGAAAATTTGCACCGGACGCGCCGCAATTTCAACGGTTTCGCCTGCACGTGCGTGTTCGTACAACCGCTTGCCGTCTTTTTTAATCGCCGAATAAATAGGTGGTTTTTGGAGTATGGTTCCTTCAAATGACTTCGCTGTCGCAGAAAGCAACTCATCGGTAATATGCGTGGTTGGAAAAACAGCATCGATTTCCGTTTCTAAATCGTACGAAGGCGTTGTGGCACCTAACTTTATCGTTCCCGAATAAATCTTGGTTTCAGCTTGAAACGTATCGATTGATTTAGTCATTTTCCCAGTGCAAACAATCAAAAGGCCGGTTGCTAATGGATCGAGCGTTCCGGCGTGACCAACCTTTATTTTCTTCAAACCCAACTGCGATTTCAACAACCATTTTACTTTGTTCACCAATTGAAAACTCGACCAATGCAAAGGCTTATCGAAAAGCAGCACTTCGCCTTCGAGAAAACTTTCGGCAGTAAAAGAGCGATTTTTCATTTAGCGTGTAAAGTAAATCAGCAGTAAAATACCAGCAATAATGCGGTACCAGCCCCAAAGTTTGAAGCCGTATTTGAGCAACAACGCAATAAACGATTTGATTGCAATAACCGCTACAATAAATGCAACAACATTACCGCCTAAAAACAGTTGCCAGCCGTTTTCGGTTGCAGAAATGAGTTCGTAACCTTTGCTACCGGTAGATTCGTATGTTTTTACAAAAATACTGTACGCGCTAACGGCAAGCATGGTGGGAACTGCCAGAAAGAACGAAAATTCGGCAGCTGCTTGTCGCGAAAGTCCTTGTTGCATACCGCCAATGATCGATGCCGCTGAACGACTTGTGCCTGGCATCATAGCCAAACATTGCCAAAAACCAATGATCACAGCTTTCTTAATAGGAAGTTCTTGTTCGTTGTGAATGGTGGGATTTTTAAAAAACTTATCGATAAACAAAAGAACGATACCACCGACAATGAGCACGATAGCAATGGGAACCGGATCACCTAAAACGGCATCGATATAATCGTCGAAAAGCTTCCCCAAAACCAAAGCTGGAATTACGGCAATAGCTAGTTTGGTATAGAATTGTAAACGCGTAAAATCAAAGAACTTTTTGGCATAAAGAAAAACCACGGCCAAGATGGCTCCAAACTGAATCGACACTTGAAAAAGTTTGGTAAAATCGT
>JAIXTU010000198.1 GCA_027483785.1 Flavobacterium sp. | reverse complement strand
TTTAAATAAGGCTGCTAATATTGATGCTTCATCGACAAAATTCACCACAATACTTAATTTAAAAGACGTCAATAATATTTTATATGCCCCGGATTATACGCACAAAGACTTTAGACCAAGTGATGAAATTATTAAGCAACTGTATCAGAAAACGTTAATTTTTTGGAACTCTGCTTTTCAAAATATTCCATCATATAATTCTGCATTTATTATTAAAGATACGGAGGTAAAAGATCACAGAAGTGTTGATGGGGGAAATATGCTTTTTAGACCAGTTGGCATAAATATTCTAGCAAAATCATTTATTTATTGGAGCCAAATAAACAACCCTGAATTATTTTGGGAAGCATTCAATAAAATTGATCCAAATTTAAGCGGCATATATTGGAAAGATATAATCTGGGATAATGCTAAACACACTATAAAAAAAACACAAGTTAAACTACTTCGGGAATATTCAAAATACCTTCTTGGTTTAGAGTGTGATTTAGAATACATAACTGTGGAATACAACAAAATGAAAGGTATTGAATTAGTAGCTAATTTTATAGATATACCGTTATCCCCGAATAATTAATATTTCTAACCATTAATAAAGCTATGCTTTAGGTATAAATTTAAGTTTACAGTACTCATCAATTTCAGTGTCACTTAGAAAATAGCTGTCACAAAATTCTTCCAATTCTTTTTGTGTGGATTTGTAATATTTATCGCTTGCCGTCATTAGTTTTTCTATTTGTTCAATGAATTTTTCAAAATCTTTATTGATTTTACAAAGCTTGTCGATTGTTTTGAAATCTAAATCTTTGTATTTGGCAGGAAACAAGATTTTACTCTCGTAAGGATTTGCTTTTAATTCAATTATTCCGATACCGAATGATTGGTTTAATCTTTCCATTTCTTCACTTAAACTGTCACTAATTTCAAATGCAACTAGATATCCATAGTTTGCCCAACTTGAGTTTGATACTGCTTGAAAAAATGTTTTTTTCAATTCATAATCTGAATTAATTTCTCTTTTAATTTCAAATGATGAGATTTTAAAAATATCCAATTTATTGATCGCTTTTAAGAATGTTTGATTGATTTTCGATTGTAAGTTCAAAAATTGTATTGCAACAACGTCTGGATGAATCCATTTTTGATGATTGTCCTTTGCGTTTGAAGATTGTTCGTGAAAAATAGTCTTGGAATATGTATCTGTATTTTTTAGAAAACTACTCAAAAGTTTATGTAAGTCTCTCTCTTGATAGTCATTCTTTTTTGGTTTTATTTTGTCTTGGTTAATAATATCTGAGCCAAATTGATCTATTACTAAAGTTTTTTCTATCTTACTAAGATAATATTTATATGTTTCACCTGAAATTTTACTTCTTTTAATTCTAGAATCTCCATTTTTTATAAATTCTCCCAACATTGCAGAAACTAATGCAATTGGTTTTTTTGCACCAAATTCATAATACCCTTTGTTCACAATATGCTTGTAAATCTCTGAGGCATTAGCGAGACTATTAATATCTTCTAAACTCTTTAATATTGACTCTTTAATTGTCATAATAATTTATGAGATTAAGTTTTTATATAAATCAATAAACATATAGTGAGAATTCTCTAACTCGCTCTTGTCTAATAATCCATGTAAGTATTCAAGCCCTCCATTAGCGTATTCTTCAATAAAGGTGATTATTTTGTTGATAACTTGATTTAATTCTGCTTCGTCCATTTCCTCTAAATCATTCCAAACAAATCCAATTTCGTCGCTCTTAGTAAAAATAATCATCAAAAGAAAATCTACTAATGAGCTATCTCTTTTCCACTTTCCAATCTCCATAAAATCTGTTGTTAAATCTCTTGGAGGTAAGGGTAACTTTAAATTTTTCTTTATGCCTAACATAAATGCATAAATGTATAACTCATAAATAGGTCCAAATTGGCTGTATTCAGAAGATCTACTTCCTTTGTTTGCCAACACCTCAATCAAAGGTATTCTACTATTTGCGTAGCGCGGTCTTTTTATAAGTATAGATGCTTTAAATTCTTGACTTGTCATTACTTTATCTTTTTTCTAGTAGTTACTAGCTCTACTTGGTCTACACCTTGGGGTACTTGATTTACATAAACTCTTTTTACAAGACTGTTTTTGATGATTTTTTTGCCTAGATCATTCAATTTCATATCATCTTCTTTGTCATATAAGTCATTTACAAGAATAATTGATTGTGGAAATACATTCCCTGTAGCTTCAAAAAAACCCTCCGTAAATGCTGATCCAAAGGCTGATAATGGAGCATCTGCCAATAATGGATAATTGTATTTTGTTGTATTTGCAGATATCACAGCCATAACAACCGAGAATTTTTTCATTCTTTGAAATCCTTCCGCTGCGCCGGCAACCAAATTTCCTTTGTTATCGGTGTAATTGAATTCAATAGCGCCTGATGGTGTTTTATCAAATTTTAATTTACCTCCGGCAAGTTCATTATATTTAATTAAGTTTTGGAAGTGATGATTTGCATTTTTCTCTAACAAGTTAATCATGTTATTAAAGACTCTTTCTCTTGCTTTTTCTGTAGCAGTAGCCAAATCATTACATATTTCGTAATTCAGAAGATAGCCCTCGGGTAAATCAGCTGGCCTTAAAGACTGTATTTCTTTTTCGGTATTTTGAATTTTAGTTTTTAGTTGCCTAATACTATCTTTAAGTTTTTCTATTTGATATGATGATTGTTCAATTCGTTTGATAGCACCTTTGTATCTATTGATAATTACTTGCGGGTCGTCGTCTTCATTTCCAGAAATTAACAAATCTTTGCGTTGTGACTTTAAAGTTTTTAGCTCATTCTTTAACTTGGTTAATCGTTCATTTAGATGTATTTCTTTTTCTCTCGTTTTTAAAATACTGTCTTCAATACTCTCTATTTTATTGTAGAATGGTTGAGCATTTATTTGCAGCCCACCGAAGAATGCTTCCAGATTATTTTTTACAAATTCAACATCTTTTTTAGAATCAACCGCACGGTTTTTTAACTTAATAAAATGGTCGTGTTCTGGTGTTCCAATTTTTGCCTCTCGATTACAAATAAAACAGTGTTCTCTATCTATCATATTCTTTAAAGAAACACTATCGGGTGAATCCAACGGTAAAAAATGAAAATGCTGATTAGGATTTTCACCTCTATTTTTTTGAGCTTTCTTTTCATAATGTATTTCTCTAAAAGCTTGAATTTTCTCTTGAAATTCAGTTTCGACATCTTCAAAACCAAGAGATATCCAAGAAAAGTTTCCATCGAAAAATCGATTATTTAATGACTCCAGAAATGAACTATATTCATCTGCTGCTTCATTCACCCGTCTATTTTTCTCTTTAATTTTTAAGTCGAGTTCATTTCGCTTTTCGGCATTTGAAAAGTTTTGCTCTAATTCATTTTTTTCTTGTTCAGCGAAATCATATAAATTTTCAAACTCTTTAAGTTTAATTTCATCATTTTCTAAACTCTTTTCAAACTCCTCTTTCAGTTTAATAGCCTTATCAAGTCGTTCATTATGCTCCTGTCCAGTTTGAATTTGCTTATTCAAATCCTTCTCCGCTTTAACTTTAAATGCTTTTGTCAATTCTACCAATTCTTCATATTTACTGATATCTGTCAATGTTCGTACAGCTTCTTCAATACTAGACTTTTTTCCGAAATCAATAATACTATCTACTTCCTCACCTTGAAAAAATGAATACTGTCTGAGGTTAGGTAAAATCAATTTCTTAATAATGCTATTTTTTTCATCTGCGTCGTAAACGGGTTTAAACTTTGGTAAAACATGATCAGTTTGACTAACTTCAACATCATTTATAATAACTTGCCAACTATCATAAGAGGTTATATTTTCTCGAATTCTTGTAGCAGTAAAAGATTTAGTAATTTGATATTTCCATAATCCAGTGGAGTATTCAATTAGAATTCCTGTTTCAACGCTATCACCGATAGCAGTTTCATTTTTTGCTTTGTCTGAGATGATCTTTACAGCGACATCTTTTACATTCTTTTTAATCTTGTCATCAGAATCCAGGATTTGATCATAAAAAAGCCACAAAAAGGCATTGAAAAATTTTGATTTTCCAGCACCATTATCAGCTACAATAATATTAACTCCTTCTTCAAATTCATAAGTTGTATTTTCATCATACTCCCCATAATAATTAAAGAAATTTTTAAAGGATATTTTATTAATAATTGATGCCATGTTATCCTATGTTGTGAATATTCTTAATCTTTTTGTATATCATATTCTCGCTGAGATTGTTATCGTTTTCATTTATGATAACTGCGAGAACCTCGACTAGTTTGTTGTTGTAAGGAGGTGTTGTATTAATTTTGCTTACTTCTTTGATTTTGTACTTTTCGCACAGTTCTTTATCGGCTAAAATCTCCTTTAATATTTGATTTCTATCCATTTTATAGTTCGTTTATAATAGTATCTAAGTCTAAATTATATTTAAAACAAACTTGTTCAAGAGCTTGTTTGGAATCATAAAAATTAAGAGCTAAGCTGGCAAAATAGCCTACTCTCCGCAATTCATTATGCACTAAATTCCTTTCCATGTTAAAAAGTTCAGCATTATTATCATTTAATCTTGGCACTACAACCATATCAAATATTGTAGCGTACGGTTTATCTTTATGCTTTCTCAGCAATCTACCTCTACGTTGGATAAATTGTCTCGGATTTCCTGTACTACTAGCAAAAATTCCAACTTCAGCTCTTGGCACATCAACACCCTCATCTAACATCTTCATCGCAAATAACATTTCTATTTTACCTTCTGAAAACCCTCTCAGTAAATCATTTAAATTTTGCCCTTCAGCAATGTATGAATTCATTTTCAAGCTCGGAAGAACATCATGACCAGCTAAAAGAAATTTATTTAACATTCGCTCAGAACCACCGTTCTTATCATAAACATATCCTTCTGGAATATATGTGAAAATATACTTTACTTTATTCAATTGTCTCAGCTCAGTAAGTATATTTTTGAAGCACTCAATTTTATTGTTTGCTTTATGAATAATATTTTTTCTTAGTAACAGTAATTTTTCAACCATTGGATCTTTTTTAAATTCACCCTTATCGAAATCAAAATATCTCAGGAGTCTTTTCGAAATTTCTATATAATTGTCAAGCTCTTCTTCATTTAATTCTACTAATACAGGGTAATACTTGTAGTTTGTCAAGAAGTCCATTTCCATGGCTTGTTTCATTGAAAAGTTATAAGTGTAGGGCTCTTTGTCATTAAAGAATTTATCAATGAATTCTGTGCCTTCAACATCGTACACTCTTTTTGGAGTAGCAGACAATCCAATTCTCTTTTGAATTTGCGAATTCTTTACGGCAGCTTTTATATTTTTTGCACCCATATTATGAGCCTCGTCTGCTATTAGGATAAATTCATTTTCAACTTTATTAAAATATTTTTGAAATTTTAACGAAGTAAAACTGGCATAGGTCGCAATGATCACTAAACTTGTCTTTATACCTGCGCTAAAATTACTCACATAATTAGAGAATTCTTTTTCCCAATAATTTCCGCCACCAATTTTTAAAATATTCTGAAAGTTAAATTCAACAACCTCTTCTTCCCATTGATTTAATAATGCAATGGATGGCACTAAAATCAAAGTATAATAACTGTTGGTTTTCTTATACTCATTTAGTACACAATTAAGAGAAGTTTTGGTTTTACCAGTACCGGTTGCCATACCAAATATCCCCGTGAAATTATTATTTACCCAGTTTTTGTAGGCTTCATTTTGATAAGGCCTTGGTTCATTTGGTCGCGGAAACCTTGGCTTACTTAGCATTTCAGTAACTTTCTCTTCAAACTTTTGTTGTAGCTTTTTGTTAACGGTTTTTAGTTTAGTTACTTCATCGGTGGCTTCATTGCTCTCAGCCTCTATAAGGTCGAGTTCCTCTTGGAGCAGGTCTTTTTCGCTTAGAGAAACAGAATTGTCGTAAACAATATTTATAAGTTTATCAGGTTTGAGGTAGATGAACGCATCCGACTGTTTTTGAAACATCTTTTCATAATCTAATATCTCATTTTCAATATTTGCTCGCTCTGCAGTTTCTCCCCAAGAACGATTTATCAGAAAGCTCTCGCCATTACAAGCAATTCCCTTGTAAGTAAAGTTACAGCTACCTATAATGTTGATAACATTGTCGTCGTAGTCCCAAAATAAAGCCTCTTTATAATGTGAAATTTCACCGGATTTGGTAGTTACTGGCGTTATTGTAACACGGTTGTTGTCAATCAGGTATCTCAAGCAATTGTAAAAGTGATTCACTTGCTTTTTGGTCAAAACCTCATTGAGGCGCTCCAAATCGCGAAGAATTTTTTCTTCAATCGAGTCATAAAACGATTCATCGATAAAGATGCCATCATTCATCAGTTTATAGTCGCCGTCCGATAAAAAGTGATTAATGAGAAAATCTATGGTTCCGCCATTGTAGATAAATTGTGCAAAACCATATGACAGAGTGCTTATAGAATTAGAGCTAAAAAAGCCTAACTTAAACTGTATCTTTTTAGCTAATGGTATCACCTCGCCAAAAAATTCAAGCGGTATCATTTCACCAGAGGAACTTATTTTTAAAGTCTTTGGAAATAGCACACTTTTAAAGCTCATTACTCAAAAAAATTTTTAATAAAAATACAGCTTTGAACCTTACGATAAACAGTTTTGCAAAACGTTTTTTACATGTCAAGAATATCCCCCCTCCGCGTTAGGTGCTGTAGCGGATAGCCCGTAAAAGTAGGTGGGCTGCAAAACACAAACAAACGGGCGACCCCAGAAGCCCCGTTTGTGCCGTAGTTTTGCGCACAAATACTTGCGGACTAGCAGCGAAAGTACCGCCCGCCGCACCTTACTATTCCACTAAAAAGCGGCGGCGGGAACGCCCAAATAAAAAACAACGAAAGCTAAATGTTAAATTTTTAGAGCGTAATTGTTTGTATTACAGCGTTTTGTGTTCTTTAAAAATTTGTTGAGAAACCCAATCATTTGTTAAAAATCAAAAAAAGTTTGGTTTTTCAATTTACACCCAGCAATTTTACACCCAGAAATAACCGACATGAAAAATCTAACAATGATGTGCTGTTGTATGATGTGGAGCAATCCGCAGAGGTGCACTATGGCATGATTGTAAGATCTCGCATAAACTTAGTTAACCTCTGCCCAACCGCAGAGGTTTTTTTATTCTCGTTGTTCAAAAATCAATTTTTTAAAATGTCAGCTCAAACCAGAAATACCGCGCTAAACTCAATGTCATGTTGTTGCATGATGTGGATGATGTGTTGCACAATCGTCTGGGTTTACCTATGTCTTGACAGCTGATAAAGCATTGCTTTAAAACGTTAAGTCCTTTTGGTAAACCACTCCAAAAGGACTTTTTTTTTGCTCGTAATTCTAATTTTTAAATACTAAATCCATGAGTACAACAAATTTTTCAACCTTGGCATTGCACGCCGGACACGACACCAACAAAACTGCAGGAACCCGCGCTGTGCCTATTTACCAAACCACGTCGTACGTGTTTAACAACTCCGATCATGCCGCAAACTTGTTCGGATTGGCAGAAGCCGGTTTTATTTACACCCGCCTGAACAACCCTACAAACGACGTGCTCGAACAGCGTTTAGCCGCACTCGAAAGCGGAATTGGCGCCGTAGTTACCGCATCGGGAACAGCCGCTATTGCCACCACCTTGCTCGTATTGCTGCGCGCCGGCGATCATATCGTGGCCTCAAACAGCCTCTACGGCGGAACCTACAATTTGCTGAGCGTTACTTTGCCGCGCCTAGGTATTACCACCACGTTTGTTGATCCGGAAGATCCGGAGAATTTTACTCGCGCCGCCCAAGAAAATACCCGCGCCTTTTTTGCCGAAAGCCTCGGAAACCCAAAACTCGACGTGCTCGATTTACGCGCCATTGCCGATCGCGCCGCCGCTTTTCAAGTGCCATTTATTGTCGATAATACCGTAGCAACGCCGTATCTCTTGAATCCGATTGCATACGGCGCCAACATCGTGATTCATTCGCTTACCAAATACATCACCGGCAACGGAACTTCGTTAGGCGGCGTGATTATCGCTGCCGGAAATTTCGATTGGAGCAACGGCAAATTTCCTGAATTCACCGAGCCGTCGCCGGGTTATCACGGATTAAAATACTACGAAGCTTTAGGTGCCGCATCGTTTATCGCCAAAGTGCGTATCGAAGGTCTGCGCGATTTTGGCGCAGCACTCAGTCCGTTTAATGCGTTCCAGACGCTGCAAGGTTTGGAAACTTTGTCGATACGCATTTTAAAACACAGCGAAAATGCCCTGGCTTTGGCGCAATGGCTCGAACAACAAGAGGCCGTAGCTTGGGTAAATTACCCCGGATTGCAAAGTTCGAAGTACAAAACGCTGGCCGAACAATACTTGCCAAAAGGGCAAAGCGGCATTCTAACATTCGGTTTAAAGTCGGGCTTTGAAGGTGCAAAACGTTTTGTGGATTCGACACGCTTGTTCTCGTTATTGGCGAACATTGGCGATACGAAATCGCTCATCATTCACCCAGCAAGCACCACGCACCAGCAACTTTCTGAAGAGCAGCAGCGCACCACGGGCGTTACACCCGATTTGATTCGCGTTTCGGTTGGTTTGGAAGACCTCGCCGACTTAAAAGCCGATATCGAACAAGCGCTGGTTGCAGCAACGACACCGCAAGTAGTTGCTTCTTAATTTTATAAAACGCTCATAATCAGTAGATAGCTGAGAATTGTATTAGGTTTTGTTTTGTTTGTTTGTGCAACTGTCCTCCGCACTTTCGTGGAGGGCAGTTAAACAAAAACCGGTTTCAAATGGCAAAACCACTTCAAGTACTAATCTGAATTCGATTAAAAACAACCTTTTATGGCACATTTATTTAGTATTCCGCTTGCCGACATTCGGTTACAAAACGGATTTATCTACGCCAAGCCCGTACTAACGTATCAGGTATTTGGGCAAACTTTAGGAACAGCGCCCGTAGTTGTGGTAAATCATGCCCTTACGGGGAATTCGAACGTAAGTGGTCTGGATGGTTGGTGGAGTGAATTAGTAGGTTTGGGCAAAACGATAGACACTGGAGCGTTTACCGTGATTTCCTTTAACATTCCCGGAAACGGCTACGATAAAAACCCCGCGAATTTAATTGACGAATACAAAAAATTTACCGTTCGCGATGTAGCACAATTGTTTTGGAATGGCTTACACGCTTTGGGAATAGACCGTATTTTTGCTGTGATTGGCGGAAGTTTGGGCGGCGCTATTGCTTGGGAAATGGCGGTATTGCAGCCGAGATCGATCGGACATTTAATTCCGATTGCAACCGATTGGAAAGCAACCGATTGGGTGATTGCGCAAGTGCTTGTTCAAGACCAAATTTTGAACAACTCCGACGATCCGATTGCCGATGCGCGTTTGCATGCCATGTTGTTGTACCGAACGCCCGAATCGATCAATCAGCGGTTTGGTAGAACGCGAACCAACGAATCGTCGGTTTTTCAAGTGGAACGTTGGTTGCTGAACCACGGCATTAAACTGAAAAATCGGTTTACGTTGCCGGCATACAAACTGATGAATCATTTGCTCAAAACAAACGACATCACTAAAGAGCGCGCCGATTTCCTGCAAGTAATTCGCGATGTTACCGCTGCCATTCACATTGTAGCTGTAGATACCGACTTGTTTTTTACGGCTGCAGAAAATCGGAAAACCTTCGAAATTTTAAAGACACAGCGCGAAAACATCTTTTTACATCAGATAAATTCGGTGCACGGTCACGATGCCTTTTTGATTGAAAACGAACAGCTTTCGCAGATTTTAAACCCCATTTTTCAAACTCAAAAAACCAACACGTATGTCAGTTACAACCATTAATATTTTGCTTTTTGGAATCGGAAATGTTGGAAGCACGTTGTTGAAGCAGATTCAAGAATCGCGCGATTTTTTGGAGAAGCAAAACGGAGTTGTGTTCAACTTTCCAATCATTGCCAACTCTACGGTGGTGCTGTTTCAAAACGAAGCGCTGCAGCAGGCTTGGGAAACCGATTTCAAACGCTCATCGATTCCGTACGAATTTGATGATATTCTCCATTTTCTAAAAAATACCCCGCTTGAAAATTTGATTGCCTTAGATGTTACCGCATCCGACGTGATGCTTTGTCGCTATTTGCCTTTGGTGCAACACGGCTGTCATTTGGTTGCGGCGAACAAAAAACCGAACACAGCCGACTTACATTTTTACAATTTGTTGCGCAGCGAATTGGCGAAGCAAAACAGAAAATTTCTGTATGAAACCAACGTCGGCGCGGGTTTGCCGATTATTCAAACCATTCGGAATTTGTATCAAGCTGGCGAACGAATAACGCGCATTCAAGGTGTTTTTTCGGGATCGTTGAGTTATATGTTTAACCGATTTTCGGTCGAGCCGTTTCCGTTTTCACAGATTTTAGCCGACGCAGAACGAAACGGATATACCGAACCCGATTCGCGAGACGATTTATCGGGCACCGACGTGGCTCGGAAGCTTCTTATTTTGGCGCGCGAACTGCAAGAACCGTTGGAGTTAGACGACATTTCGATTGAACCCATTTTCGGAGAAACAGGAACACGTTTGCTGCAAGAAACCGATTATCGTTCGAACAAACAGACTTTAAACCGGTATTTGGAAGATCGCAAGCAAGAGCTGGAAGCCGATGAGGTTTTGCGTTTTGTGGGCCTTTTAGATTTGGAAAAACGCCGATTTCAGGTAAAGCTTACGGCTGTGAAACGCGAATCGGCATTAGGACAATTGCGTGGCACAGACAATTTGATTGAAATTTACACCGAATCGTACGGTAGAAATCCGCTGGTGGTGCAAGGTGCCGGAGCCGGGAAAGAAGTTACGGCGCGCGGTGTTTTAAGCGATTTGTTGCAGATTTCCGAAACGGTGAAGCAGCAGAAGCTTGCAGGTTTTAGTGAAGTTTCGGGCTAATTGCAATTGCAAGGAATTTTAGTGTTAAAAGCTTTCGCTAACTTTACCACATGCGAAAAATCATCCACATTGATATGGATGCGTTCTATGCTTCGGTGGAGCAGCTCGATTTTCCGGAGTTGCGAGGAAAGCCTATTGCTGTGGGCGGAAACGAGGTTCGGGGCGTGGTTTCGGCGGCGAGTTACGAAGCGCGAAAATTTGGCGTACGCAGCGCTATTTCGGGTGTTTTGGCGAAGCGTTTGTGTCCGCAGCTTATATTTGTTCCTTTGCGTTTTGATCGGTATCGGGAAATTTCGGCCAAGATTCGCGATATTTTTTTTCAATACACCGATTTAGTGGAACCGTTATCGCTCGACGAGGCGTATCTCGACGTTACCCAAAACAAAGTCAACCAAGGCTCGGCTACGCTTTTGGCTACTGAAATTCGGCAACGGATTTTCGAGGAAACCCAGCTTACGGCTTCGGCGGGCATTTCGATCAATAAATTTTTGGCGAAAGTAGCGTCCGATTACAACAAGCCCAACGGCCAATTTACGATTGCGCCCGAGCAGGTTGAGACTTTCTTGGAGGAGTTGCCCATTGGGAAGTTTTACGGTGTTGGAAAAGTGACGCGGGACAAGATGTACAGTCATCAGATTTTCACCGGTAAGGATTTGAAGGGTAAGTCGGCCGAGTTTTTAGAAACGCATTTTGGCAAGCCCGGACTCGATTATTACAAGATTGTACGTGGTATTCACGAATCGCCGGTGATGCCGGAACGCACGCAGAAATCGGTTGCCACGGAGCACACATTCGAAACCAACTTAACGTCGGAGTTGTTTATGATCGACAAGTTGGAAGTTATTGCCAAGGAATTATCGGCACGTTTAAAGAAGCACGATTTAGCAGGAAAGACGGTTACGTTGAAAATCAAATACAGCGATTTTACGTTGCAAACCCGCTCGAAAACAGGTTTTCATTTTTTGTCGACGGCCAGCGCATTGTTTCAGGTTGCCAAAGAGTTGTTGTATCAGGAACGTTTGCGCGACTCGGTTCGTTTGTTGGGCATTTCGGTAAGTAATTTGAACGTAGATCAGAAGAAATCGGTTGGGATACAGTTGAAGTTTGATTTTTGAGATTTTTAGAAGCGAGAAGCTAGAGGTTAGAAGTTAGACTTCGCAACGTTCACCACTTAACGTATCTTTTTCCCACCCGAACCCGCGTATCATCGTTGCCTGAGCTTGT
>JAIXTU010000240.1 GCA_027483785.1 Flavobacterium sp. | reverse complement strand
GGAACATTGTGCTCCATTTTTTAGAAGCTAGAGACTAGAAGCTAGAAGTTAGACTCGATGAATTCACCACTTAACGTGTCGTTTTTCCTCCCAAACCCACAATTCGTAGCTGCCTGAGACTGTTGAAGGCCAATCTTTCAATCTTTCAATCTTTCAATCTCGAAATCTTTTAATCTTTTAATCTCGCAATCTTAAAACTGATCCGGATTTTCAATCACAGCTGCGGCACGCAATTTTATTTCAGCTAGTTCTGTTGCAGGAATTTTCTTTAACAAAGCCAACATCATACTCATGCGTTGGTTGTTCGCAAAAAAGGATTTCTTCTCATCCAAAATATTCCAGTACAACGCATTAAACGGACACGCATTTTCGCCCACGCGCTCCTTAACGTTGTACGCGCACTTGCCGCAGTAATCCGACATTTTATTGATGTAACTGCCCGAAGAAACATAAGGTTTAGTAGCAATTATTCCGCCGTCGGCCCATTGCGACATCCCGCGGGTGTTCGGTAGTTCGACCCATTCAATAGCATCGATGTAAATGCCCAAATACCAAGCATCGACCTCGTCGGGATGCAGTTGCGTTAACAACGAGAAGTTTCCAATAACCATTAAACGCTGGATGTGGTGCGCGTACGCCAACTCCAAACTTTGGGAAATCGATTTCCGCAAACAGTTCATTTTTGTATCGCCGGTCCAATAAAATTCCGGCAGCGGATTCTTATTTTCCAAATGATTCAACTGTGCGTAATTCGGCATTTCCTTCCAATACAAACCGCGCACATACTCGCGCCAGCCCGCAATTTGTCTGACAAATCCTTCAATTTGCGCAATGCTGATTTTATCATTGGCGCGATACGCACTAATTGCTGCCTCGATTACTTCTGTCGGACTCAACAACTTCGAATTCATGGCGAAGGAGAGTCGCGAGTGAAACAAAAACGGATCGTCGCCGTACATCGCATCTTCGTACGTTCCGAAAAAGGGGAGCAGCGCCTCACAAAAATGCTTCAAAACGGAGAGTGCTTGATGGCGCGTTATGGGCCAAGTCAGATTTTTCGGATCGATTGCACCAAAGTGCGGCAATTTCGCATGCAAAATTTCGTTGTAAATAGCCGTCACATCATTTTGGAAAACGGGCGGCTTCGGAATCGGAACTTCATTTTTGTACTTTTTCCGATTGTCGTGATCGAAATTCCATTTTCCGCCTTCCGGAGCACTGCCTTCCATTAAAAAACGATGCTTTTCGCGCATGTTTCTGTAAAAGCGCTCCATCAAAAACTGCTTTTTCCCGGCGAAAAAGTTCTGAAAATCGGTTCGCGTTGTGAGAAAGTGTTCTGAATCGCAAGTAATAATTTGAATTTCTTTTTGTTGCGATAAACGAGCGAGTTCACTATCCAAACGGTATTCGTCGGGAAGTTGGTAGCGAATTACCGTTGCCGATTTTTCTTTTGCGACATTCAAAAGTAGCTCGGCAAACGAATTTTCGGCAAGTGTATCGTTAATTTTTATGTAGAAAACAGCGTGTCCGTGCGCTTCTAAATCGGCTGCAAAGGCGCGCATGCCTGCAAAAAAAGCGGCTATTTTTTGAATGTGGTGTTTTACGTACGCACTCTCTTGTTTGAGCTCGGCCATGACGTACAAAACATCATTTGAAACTTCCGTAAACCAACTGTGGTTGCTGTTGAGCTGATCGCCAAGAACGAGTCGGATTTCGCGATACTGTGCTTTTAATTCCGCCATAAATTTCTGAATTCAAATTGTGCATCGTACATCTCGGCTTGTCGTTGCGTGTTGAATTTTCGATCACGCGGATCGTTTCCTACACCGCTCGTGTACATCCAATTGCCGTAATTCGAATGTACATCGTAATCAATGAGTTGCATTTCAAAGTATTTGGCGCCCAAAAGCCAGTTGAATTCAATGTTCTTAGCCAGAAAACTAGCTACATTTTGCCGACCGCGATTGCTCATCCAGCCGGTTGCTGCCAGTTCGCGCATGTTGGCATCTACAAAATTGTCGTTTGTTTTCCCGGAAATCCATCGGTTCAAGGTTTTTTCGTCGTCTTTCCAAATGTAATTCCGATTGGTAATGCCACCCATGTGGAAAATATTCGAACCGTGTTTTAAGCTGATGTATTTGAAATAATCGCGCCAAATGAGTTCGAAAATCAGCCAGTACGTGTCTTCGTTGGCACCGAATTTCTGCTCGTATTTCTTGATTTCCCAATAAATATTTCGGGCAGATAATGAGCCATTTGCCAGCCAAGCCGAAAACTTGCTGCTATAATCTAAACCTACCAATCCGTTGCGGGTTTGTTTGTAAGTGGAAAGCGCTTGCGTACCTTCGAAATAATGACGTAAACGCGCCATACCGCTTTTGCTTCCGCCCGAAAACGGAAATGCCGAACGACTGTCGGTTTCAAAAGCTTCGAATCCCAAAGCGGTTAAAGTGGGAATGCTTGTGGCGAAATTTTCAATACGATTCGTTTTTTGAGGAACCGCTACTGTTTTTCGAACGCTTGAACGCACTTCAACTACTTTTCGAAAAGCGGTGAAAACTTCCGAAATTTCGCGGTACGACTTAAACGGAATGTCTTTTGGATGAAACAAAAACTGATCGTAAAACGTGTGGTGCTGCACTTTCGGATGATTTTTCGCTATTTGCGTAGACACCAATCGTTCGTCGCGCGTCCATTCTTCCTGATAGAATAATTGCGAAATGCCGTTGGCTTCGATAAAAGTATCCAATACGGCAACGCTCGAACCGCGAAAAACCTCTAACGCAATACCAATGTCGGCCAGTTGATTGCGCAAATCGACCAGCGTTTCCAACAAGAACTTAGCGCGGAATTTCCCCAAAGATTGCAATCCGTACGCGTCTTTTTCAAACCACAAATCGTCGATGATGTACAGGGCAAAAGTCGGTTTTCCGTTTGCCAAAGCAGCCGCTAAACCGCTGTGATCGTAGGTTCGTAAATCGTTTCTAAACCAAAGTAAATTAGCCATTTTTTGTTTTATTTCTGCTGCAGCGCTCACTGCAATATTTTACGTTCTCCCAGTTTTTCTCCCATTTTTTACGCCAACTAAAAGGCTTTCGACACGTAACGCAAATTTTTTCCGGTAGAAAGGGTTTCTTGTGCATGCTATTTTTGTTTAACGAAAGCATAAAAACATTAAACAAAAGTAGCTTTTTTCACGATATTTGTACTTGGAAAGATTCTATATAACTACCTTTGAATTTCATTTCATTTTAATGCAAAAGCCTTTAGATATTGCTGTAGTTGGAAGCGGATTAGTTGGCTCACTATTATCACTTTACCTTCAAAAAGCGGGTCATCGCGTAACGGTTTACGATCGGAGTCAAGATATTCGAACGGTCAATTTTTCGGGTCGGTCGATTAATTTGGTAATGTCCGACCGCGGATGGAAAGCCGTTGCTGGCGCCGGAATCACAGACGAAATCAAGAAAATTGGTATTGCTGTCGACAAGCGTGCCATTCACAAGCTCGATTCGTCGGTTGTTTTCCAGCCGTATGGTAAAGATGGGCAAACCATTTATTCGTTATCGCGCGGTATTTTGAATCGGAAGATGATCGATTTGGCCGAGGCTGCCGGCGTAACGTTTAAGTTTGAAGAGAAAGTTTGGGATATCGATTTAGCGCAGGCGAGCATTCAAACCGGTGAAACGGAACGCGGCGAATGGACGTCGCACCAACACGATTTGGTTTTTGGTTCCGACGGTGCTTTTTCTCGTGTGCGCCACAAAATGCAGCGGCAAAGTATGTTCAATTATTCGCAAGAGTTTTTGCATATTGGTTATAAAGAGTTGCATATTCCGGCGAATCCGGATGGTACGCATCAGCTCGATCCGCATTCGTTGCACATTTGGCCGCGCGGAAATTTCATGCTCATGGCGTTGGCAAACCTCGACGGCAGTTTTACCTGTACGCTGTTTATGCCGCATGAGGGCGATTTTTCCTTTGCATCGCTTACCGATAAGGCGCTACTGGAAGCTTTTTTCGCAACGCATTTTCCCGATACCGAAAAGGTAATTCCCGATTTGGTGGAAGATTTCTTTAAAAATCCGACCAGTTTCTTGGTTACCATGAAGTGTTTTCCGTGGACGTACCAAAATAAGGTGGCGCTCATTGGCGACGCTTGCCATGCGATTGTGCCTTTTTACGGACACGGAATGAACGCCGGTTTCGAAGACATCTCTGTTTTGTTCGAGTTGATGGACGCGCACGGCAACGATTGGAATGCCATTTTCCGGGCGTATGAAAACAGTCGCAAACCCAATGCCGATGCGATTGCCGAGCTGTCGTATCGCAATTTTATGGAAATGAGTTCCAAAACAGCCGACGAGAATTTCTTGTTACAAAAAGAAATCGAGCGTTGGTTCTCCGATTTGCATCCCGAGTTGTGGGTGCCGCTGTACTCTCGGGTCACGTTTAGCACCGAGCCTTACCAACAAGCGCTCGAAATGGGCGATTTCCAAAACGCCATCATGGAAAAAGTCTTGGCATTGCCGGGCATCAAAACCAACTGGAAAACGGCCGAGGTCGAAGCCTTTATTTTAAAAGAACTGTTGACGGAAAATCGTTCCTAGTAGATTTAGAAATGGTACGGTTTTTTAGATTGGTTTTTTCATGCTGATTTGCAGTTTTTACAGCTTTACTGTTGACTGAATCCACTGAATTTGGAGCCGATTTTCAATCTGTTGGACACGGTGTAATTTTTTGCTCACAGAATTCACGGAAATCGTAGAATTTGATACAGCTTTTTGGTTTTGCTGTTGGTTGAATCCACGGAATTTGGAGCCGATTTTCAATCAGCTTTTTTATTTGATACGTATAATTTTCAGTAGCTATTCCGGCTGTTCGCTATAGTCCGCAAAAAATACGGCACGTTCACACGTTTTGCTTCTGGCTTCTTAGGTCGCCAGCGCAACACGGTTCACGTAGCCGTATTTTTCTTACGGGCTGCCGCTGCCATCCGGGCTAGGAAAATCGTTACTAACGTTTGGTGGAAAAATACCTATAAGTAGGTAGGTTTGGGTGGAGTGGACTAGTATTTAAATTAGTAAAAACGAAACGTGGAAATTTGAAGTTCAAGATTACGTTTTACAAATCAATTGTGCAAAACGAGTTTAAAATTTAGTAAATTGAAAATATGCAGAATTTAAGGTGAGTAAATTGATGACAATAAGTACTTTTTTCCAAATTGAAAGAGATGTGGAAAATTCGCTAGTTTGAAAGTTGTCGCTCATGTTAGAGTCAAGAATACAAATAGGGGATTTGGTTTTCTCGGCACAATATTTAAAGCTTTAAAACCAGAAAGAGTTGTTTTTTGCCAATATACAAATGAAAGTTGATGATTTTTGGTTGACGATTATAAAAATTGTCCGTAAATTTGTCCGTGTACGCAAAAACGTCCGTAAATATGGCAACAATAAATTTTTATCTCGACAAACCAGACAAAAAAGGACAAGCTCCCATTCATCTTAGGATAAATTGTTCTGGAACTCAAATAAAACTTGCTACGGGTCAAAAAATTATTCCTGACCTTTTCGACAAGCAAAAACAACG
>JAIXTU010000207.1 GCA_027483785.1 Flavobacterium sp. | reverse complement strand
TGCCTTAACCACCAAAGCTGAAGTGTATCAAAACACCAATGAAGATTGGAAAAACGTACAACTATCGTTAAGTAGTGGAAATCCTTCAGAAAATGCGGTAGTTCCCAGATTGTTGCCTTGGTATGTTTCTAAAGTTGAAATAATGCCTGTTGCCATGGGTCTTTCAACAGGTGAAAAAGATTCCGATGGGATAGAAGATAAAAGTATAATTAGTGCTTTGCAAGGTAGAGTTGCTGGTGTAGAGATTAGTTCTGCAGCACCTGTAATTAAAAAGAACATTCGTACAAAAGTTAGCCAAGCTGAATTGACTTCTCAAACCACCACCGTTAGTTTCGATGTGAAAGAACCGTTCACTGTTTTATCGGATGGCAATATGTATACGGCAAATTTGAGTCAGCAGGAAATTCCGGCGAGCTACCGTTATTTTAGCGTTCCGAAATTGGATAAAGCGGCGTATTTGAATGCAGAAATAAGCGATTGGCAGAAATACGATTTACTTCCCGGAGCCGTGAATCTGTATTTTGAAGGCACGTATTTAGGGCAGTCGTTTTTAAATGTAGAACAAGCTTCGGATACGTTGGCCGTTTCGTTGGGTCGCGACAAAGCCATTGTTATCGATCGTGTGAAGCGACAAGATTTTACCAAAAAGCAGTTTTTAAGCTCGAACAAAACCGAACGCAACGGCTTTGATATTTCGGTAAAGAACAATAAAAAGCAAGCCATTGATCTGGTTATTCTCGATCAGTTTCCTATTTCCACGGAAAGTGACGTTGTAGTTGAAGATACCGAAGCCGATGGTGCTAAAATAGCTCCCGACACCAAAGAAATTCGTTGGGAATTGAAAGTTGAACCCAAAACTGAAGTCAAGAAGCGCATGCAATACACGGTTAAATCGCCGAAAGCGAGTAGGGTGGTGCTGGAATAGCAGAAGCCGTACAAACATAATTTTACGTTAAACGAATTCCTAAACGCTTCTTTATTTGGCCTCAGAATTAGTAATTAAACTGGTATACATATAATACATCTGTTTTTTGTAAATATCTAAAATTATAAGTCGATGCGATATTCAATATTATTTGCCTTTCTTCTACTCTCAGTCTACACTGTTTTTAGTCAAGATGAACCGCTTAAAATTACTTCTGAAATTAAATCAGTGAAGGTTTTCACGTCGGGTGCTCAGGTAACAAGAACCGCACAACTTCAGCTTGTTTCGGGAAAGAATTCAGTTGTATTAACGGGATTAAGTCCGCAGATTAAGGAAAACAGCGTTCAAGTTACTACTCCAGATTTTGCGAGTGTAGCTTCGGTAAAAGTGCAGCTGGATGTTTTGACGTCCAAAAAGGAACGCGATGAAGTAAAAGCACTTGAAAACAGATTGGAGCGTTTGCGAAAGCAGCGAAACGATCAACAAGATTTGTTGAAAGTTTACAAAAATGAAGAGTCGATTTTATTGAAAAATCAGGCTGTCGCTGGGGAAAATGCGGGTTTGAAAATGACCGATTTGAAAGCTGTTTTGGATTATCAAAAAACGCAGTACACAGATAATTTACGCAATCAAAGTGAGATGAATGCGGCCATTAAATCGACCGATAGTTTATATACGCTTGTAAACCAACAGTTAAATGAAGTTCGAGGTTCATCGAATAAGCAAATTGGCGAACTACTAGTGAATATCCAATCAGATCGCGGTGGAAAAGCCCAGATAACCTTTACGTATTTTGTTGATGCTGCAGGTTGGGCACCGGTTTACGATTTGAAAGTGACCGACATTAGCTCGCCCGTTGCGTTAACCACCAAGGCTGAAGTGTATCAAAACACCAATGAAGATTGGAAAAACGTACAATTGTCGTTAAGTAGTGGAAATCCGACCGAAAACGCCATTGCGCCAACTTTGCAACCTTGGTATGTTGCTAAGGTGCGGCCAAGAAATAATTTTAATAATGCATTAGCCGGCAGAGTTGCTGGTATTAAAGTTCTGAAAAGAACCTATTTTGGTGATGAAGTTCAAGGAACGGTTTTTGACTCAAACGGCGAGATGTTGCCTGGTGCAAGTGTAGTTACAGATGCGGGCACTGGAGTTTCTACTGATCTTGACGGAAGATTTAAAATCAAAGTTCCCAAGAGTGCAAAATCTATTTCAGTTTCTTTTTTAGGCTTTGAAACTGTTACAGAAGGAATTACAGCTTCAGTAATGGATTTTAGACTTCAGGAGTCAGGACAATTGTTAGAGTCTGTTGTTGTTTCTGCGGGTTATAGTAGTGGTTTTGATGACAATATTGAATATAAAGCAAAACCTCGAGTTAATGAGGCCGATTTATCCGTGCAAACCACCACCGTTAGTTTCGATGTAAAAGAACCGTTCACTGTTTTATCGGATGGCAATATGTATACGGCAAATTTGAGTCAGCAGGAAATTCCGGCCAGTTACCGTTATTTTAGCGTTCCGAAATTGGATAAAGCGGCGTATTTGAATGCAGAAATAAGCGATTGGCAGAAATACGATTTACTTCCCGGAGCCGTGAAT
>JAIXTU010000328.1 GCA_027483785.1 Flavobacterium sp. | reverse complement strand
TTCGAAATCTTGAAATCTTGAAATCTTGAAATCTTGAAATCTTCCACCCCCATCCCTGCCCCGGATAGCAACGGAAAGCCTTTGGTAAAAAAGCCGTTTTGCCAAACAACAAAAAAAGCGCGACCAACGGAAGCGCTTTTTTTGTTTGTGAGACCCGGCTTTTTAACAAAGCTTGCAGTGTATAGCCGGATTAGGCCCTAAAAATCAATTTAATTATTCTGGATCTGTTTCATCGGCTGGTGCAACCGATTTCTTCCCAAATTTGTAAATCACTGGAATCATGGTTACAGCAACTAGGCCAATAACAATAACTTCGATGTGTTCTTTTAAGTCGATTTGATAATTATTCAACAAGAATCCGTAGAGATAATGCCCAGCAAAAATGAGCGAAAACGACCAAACTATAGAGCTGAGAATGTTGTAAAACATAAACTTTTTGCGATCCATGTTTACAATACCCGCCACAATTGGTGCAAAGGTTCGGAAAATGGGAACGAAGCGCGCAAAAATGATGGCGCGACCTCCGTGCTTTTCAAAGAAATCTTTCGATTGAACCAAGTACTTTTTCTTCCACCAAAAACTATCCTCTTTGCTATACAAATAGTAGCCGCTTTTGGCACCAAACCAATAACCTACTATATTGCCCAAAATTCCGGCAGCTGCTACGAGCGTAGATAAAAGGGTAACGTTTAAAAAAGCACTTTCGATAAAAACCACGTTTTCGACCAGTTCGCGGTTATAGATACCTGCCAGAAAAAGCAAGCTATCACCGGGCAGAAAGAAACCCGCGAACAAACCGGTTTCGGCAAAAACGATAAACAACACGATGAATAAGCCAACTTTTAGACCGTTTATATCGAAATGAATGTAGAACAACGGGTCTAGTAAGTTTTTCCATTCAAAATTTTCCATCTGTGTTTGTTTTGTGATTGTACGGGCGAAAATACTAATTAATGCGGCTACAGCCTAGTGCAGCCACTGTGTTTACCAATTTATTAACGCGTTTTTAAGCGAAATGAAAACAACTGCCTTTTCAGCACGCTAAAGGTCAATCAACTACAAGTTAATCAAACAGCATAGCCACTCCCAAAACGATCATGATGCTGTTTTCGATAAACGTTGCTTCGGTCATGGGTAATTTAAGCACGGTTCCCAAACAGGCACAGCGAATTTTTTGTTTGTGCAATAAGGTTCGCGTTACGCCTAAAGTAGTGGGAATTAGCGTTATTAAACTCACTATAATCGCTGGAACAACTGCAATTTCAAGCAAAAACAAAATACCTAAAAGCAATTCCAGAAACGGGTAAGCGCGCGCATAGCCTTGGCTCTTGGCGGCCATCGGATCGTACATAGCAAAACTTTGTGCAAAACCGGTCACGTCTAGGAGTTTGAAAAACGAGAAAACGAGATAAAACAAGCCCATAAAAAGCAGCATCATTCGTTTGGGTTCAAACTCGGGAACGCTTCCGAGAACGGTGCCTAGCAAAAGAAACCCGAAGATTAAAAAAAGCGGAAACAGTTGTTTTACTTTAGAAATCTCAGCTTCGGTTTCGATTACTTTCGGCTTTACAGACGTGGGTTCTTCTACTTCGTGATAAGCCGTTACGGTATATTTTCCGGGCAAGGCTTCGTTTAGTGCTTCTGCCGAATATCGAACAGCAGCATCTACTACGAGCTTTCCTTCGGCCATATCAACCAAAACGTTTTGCATATCGGGCAAAACCGACAATGTACTTTCAACGGTAGCTTTACAACTTGTGCACGTTAGTCCGTTTATATGATATATGGTACGCATTCTTTTAAAATTGTTTGTAAGATTTTTATGGATTCAATTTATCCGAAAACTTGTAGAATTTTTTTACTTGTTCTATTGCTAGATGAAATTTCTATGTTCGTTTTAATCGGCTATCAAACTGTATTTTCTCTTTTGAGATAACTTTAATTTTTGACGAATCTGGATGATTTGGATTTATTAAGTAATTATATTCGTGTGGGACTATGGCGCTCGGAACTTTTAAAACCGCAGCTTCTCGTTGAGAAACAAAATCATCTCCAATAAACTGTGTAATAATAGTTGGTGGTTTTGCGTCCCAATTTTCAGGCAATTGACTTACAAGTAGTTCTAAAATTTCGATTTCATCTGGAATGAAAATTTCAACGTAATAACGATCGGTTGGTAAATCTTCAGAAAAATCTAAATGTACAGAAACTTCAAGTACTGCAAGCGAACGAGATTCGGCTGTATAAACTAGAGAGGTGTTTAAGCTATTCCATCTAAAACCATCTGCCAAGGCTGCTCCCACGCCTTCTAAAGTTACGTTTAAGTATTTTTCGCGTTCAACTCTAAAAACGGTCATTATGCTAAATTTCCGTATTCGATGCGATTTAGACAGTTTTTCACCTCTTGAATACCGGTAATGGAATCCAGTAAACTTTCTGGCGTATTGCCACCTAATGCAATGTTTTGCTTTTTCAACCAACGTTGAAATTTGTCTTCCTCATCATTAAAAACTTCCAAACCAAAATCAAGAAGTTCAGTAAGAAGCAAAACAATTTCACTATCTCGACCGTTTAGCAACGACTTCTCTCGTCGCTTTTTATTGTATGTTGTTTGCGGAAGGCCAAAAATGTGTAAAACTTCTTTTATTGGCGCATTAATTCGCTTGCTGATTACTTCCAGTGAAGCGTACGGAATTCCAGCCCTGATAACACTAACGCGTTCTAATTTTGTAGCCCAAACATATTCCTTACCTTCCGATTCTAATCGCCACTTCAGAGCAGAAGTTCTAGCAAACATAGCTCTATTCACGCTTTCTTGCGGATTGTATGTTCCCTTTTGATCAACTTTATTTTTCATAACAGCAGCACAATAACTGTAAAGATACAACAATTATGCTGTATTTTCCATAATGCCCCAAATTTATAACCGATCTATTCCTTGCGATCGTATTTACAACAATGGTGTAGATTGTTGTAGGTTTCGTCGTCGGCTTTTACATTTTTGGTGTCGTGCCCTATTTTCGCAACCGCTTTCTCAACATCTGTCACCGAACATTTGGTTTCATTTATTATGAGGTGTAAAACCTTATCGTCGATATGCCATTCGGCTGATTTAACACCAGGTACGCTATACGCGGCCTTTTCGATACGTTTCTTGCATTGCTCGCAATTGCCGTTTACTTCGACATTTACTTTTGCATTTTTATTTTTTTGTTGTGCTTGTGCGGAAAAGGCTACAAACAACAAAACGAGATATACTAAATTTTTCATGATATAAAGTTAATTGATTTTAAAACGCAATCCTGCGTAATACATTCTTCCAAAAACAGGGCCATAAACTACCGAGGCGTCGAAATTGTTGCCAAACGGATCGTTAGCACCACTAATTACTTGAGGTTGTCTAAAATTTGTTGCGTTTTCAATTCCGCTATACACTTCGAATACTTTGGAGAAAACGCGGGTTACTTGGGTATTCAGCGTGCCGAATGCAGCCGACCTCTGCGGCAAATCGGTTGTGGTAGGTAACACTTGCGATCCGAGCCAATTATACGTGGCATCGAACTTCCAGCGCGAGCCATTTTCGTGTTCGTGTGTCGAAAACTCGCCGTTTACAAAAAAACGGTGTTTGGCTTGTAGCGGTCGTTGGTTAGCTCCCGACGCAAAATCGGTTTTCATGTCGTAGTATTTATACGAAGTTCGCAAATTCAGATGCGTTAAGATATTGATGCTAAAATCGAGCTGTACGGCATTAACAAACGAATCGCCTTGAAGCATACTAACCGACAATTCATTGGCTCGGTACGGATCAATGACAACTTGTTGTTGAAAATCGGTGCGATAAATATCGGCGCCAATATTTGCACTACGGGTAAAGAGTTTAAACGATTGTGAATAGCTAAAACCGTAATTCCAAGCAATTTCAGGATCTAAGCCATAGATTTCGCCGTTGCCACTAGCTACATTCCAGATTCGATTACTGGCAAGAAATTTTTGGTTTTCGGCAAAGATATTGGCAATGCGTTTTCCGCGTCCGGCGCTAACTCGAAGTGTACCGCCTTCCCAAGGGTTGTAACGTGCATGCAAACGCGGTGTGGCAAAAACGCCTAAACGGTTGTGATAATCTACACGAGCACCGGCTACTAGACTAAAATCGTCGGTATTATCGTACGTATATTCAAAGAAAGCCCCAACCGAAGTATCGATGCGACTCGGGTTTGCAACGTAATTGGGCACGGCAACCCTTTCTTGATACTGATCGGAATTGAAAGACAAACCCGTTGCAAATTTGTTTAACGTATTCGAGATGATGGAATTAAAAATTAAATTTGAATAGAAATTTGTTTGGCTAATTCCGTATTGATTTAGTCCGTAAAATCCTTCTTGGTTGTGATATGAAAATGCGTTTTGAAATCCGATGGATTGGAAGGGCATGTCTGGAAACACATAGCCAACTTTGGTTGACGCATCAAATCTCTGCGTATTGATTTCGGAACCCCAAGCGCCGTCGTGCAGAAGTCCGGAATGGTCGCGAAAGTCCTTCTGACCGGCTATTTTCTGATCGTTTAAGTATCTGAACGTAAAAAATCCGACGACTCCTTTTTCATTGTTGGTGTACTGATACCGATTGAGAATATTGACTTGCTGCCCTATCGGATTGTCGAGAAAACCATCGTGATTCATGTCGTTTTGAACAACACGAGCATTTCCGTGTACGAGCAAAAGTGATTTCCATCGCTGCGATATAGTTTGGGCAACATGTGTATTGAGTTCGAATCGCGCATCTGAAGAGCCGTAGAAGTTGACGAAAAATCGTTCAGCTTCGAACGGCTTAAGCAATTCGGTATTAATTTGCCCGGAAATGCTTTCAAAACCGTTGACTACAGAACCGGCACCTTTTGTAATCTGAATGCTCTCGATCCACGTTCCTGGAGTAAACGATAATCCAAAAGCCTGACTGGCACCTCGAACCGATGGGATATTCTCTTCAGTAATCGTGAGATAAGGCGATGTTAAGCCGAGCATTTTTATTTGCCTTGCGCCGGTTAGCGCATCTGCGAAAGCAACATCGATAACCGGATTGGTGTCGAAACTTTCTGCCAAATTACAGCATGCGGCTTTGAGCAACTCCTTTTTAGTCATTACATAGGTGTTGGCAGCGGGCTTTTTGAGTTGTTTTAGCGAGCGTTCGTTCGCTTTTAGATTTACTTCTTGCAAGGTATCTTGCGCGAAAGTTGTAGCACTAAACAAAAGTGCAAAAAGGCATAAAACCTTTATTTTATTCATTACAAAAATTCATTAAAAGTTAATTTACTGATTCAAAAACCAATAATTTAACCCAAATGAATTTTTAGCGTACAAAACAGAATGTAAAGTGGTGGTGCATGCGCATCGGGAAGTAGTTCTAAGATTTGCTCTTGCTCGCACTTTGCCACAAGTACAGCTTTTGCTGTTTGCGATTCGAAAGCTGTTGTGACCACCGCAGAAAAGTCGGGATACTTTTCAACCAGAAAATCTTTTTTGGCTTTTAGCTCTACTTTTTGATCGGTACAGCATGGTTTGGCTTGCTTTGCTTTGATAGCGCAACAATCAACGCTGTTTTTAGAGACTGGTTCGCAATTGTCTTCTTGACTAAAGAAATCGAGCGAGGCTAATTTATCGCCACAAAAATGAGCGGTAAATGCGAATCCCTGAGCGGTACTCATTACCGTCAGTGCTAAGAAAATCGCTATGTACTTCTTAAAATTCACAGCACAAAGATAGGGAGGTCTGTCTTAAAAAACGGATATGCCTACTTAAAATCTTCTTAATGCAGCTGTTCCACGAATAACGACGCCTAAAAATAGAGAGAAATCGGAAAATTTATTTTTGTTTGACAATTGTGTTTCGTTGAAAGTAAAAAGCCGGCACGAACAGTAAAACTAAAATCGGATGGATTATAAAACGGCGTGCGTAGAACATGGGCATCAGATTTTCATTTCGCGTCCACACTAAAATGGCTAGGAAGATAAACATCGCAACCAGAAAGAAAATTCCGTAGAGAATTGCCGAAAATCGCACTAATTTCCAATCTTTAAACAAGGCATAGATTATTCCAAGGGAAAAGAGCGTATTGAGTGAAAATCGGAAAAGCATGCTGAGCGATAAAAGCATGGTATTGGCGTGCGGCAATTGCTTTCCGTAAAAATCTTGCTTAAAAAAGTAGATAAACGGATCGTAGAACAAATCATTTTCAAATGCGCGAACTGCGGCTAATAAAACCACAAACGCAGCAAAAAGCAAAACGCGTAATTTATGTTGAAGGAGTTTATTTAGCATAATTCGAAAATTTAGTTACCCAAACAATCCAGAGCACAAACGTGACACCGTAAATAAGCAACGGAAAAACAACATCATGCATTAAATTTCCGTATTCGGGATATGCATTAAGTCCTAAAATCAATGCAACGATTCTTGCAATATTTAAAAAGTGAATGATTAGAACTCCGCTTAAAACAAAGAGAACGGTCGATTTTATTTTCCCGGTAAATGCGCTAACAAACGAGGTAAATAAAATCATGATACTAACCGCATTACAACCTTCGACGATGCGTACAACCGACTCTGCACCAAGATAAATACGAAAAGCGGGTTCGTTGATGCTTGGCCCCATGGATGCCACGTAACCCAACGCATTTAAAAGCCACACGCTTT
This sequence comes from Flavobacterium sp., assembly GCA_027483785.1. Classification (GTDB taxonomy): domain Bacteria; phylum Bacteroidota; class Bacteroidia; order Flavobacteriales; family Flavobacteriaceae; genus Flavobacterium. Next base: position 2,209 of record JAIXTU010000328.1, on the reverse strand, counting down.
GTTCGGTCACGATTTTAGTAAAAAAATCGGGTTCGAAAATCGCTAAATCTAATGATCTTAAATAGGTTTGATATACAACAGTTGCTACAATATACGACAAGAAAAACCGTCCTAAAAAGTGTATAAACGGCTTATATTGTTGGTAATAATTCAATTCCTTTTTTTTAACAAAAGTATGTAAATCGAGTCGAGTTCCTATAATACCTTTGCAAAAAAATACAAATGGAATTTACGGCATTAATGAGCCAAGTGCAAGAAATATGCGCACAGCAAACAACAAACAGAACCGAGAAGTTACAAACTATCTGCGATTTATTAAAGGAAAATATTAGTTATTACGACTGGGTTGGCTTCTATTTTAGAAACGGCGAGAAAGAGGAACTTATCTTAGGTCCGTACGCTGGCGCAGAAACCGATCACACAGTTATTCCGTTCGGAAAAGGAATCTGCGGACAAGTAGCGGTTTCGAACCAGAATTTTGTGGTTCCAGATGTAAGTGCACAAGATAATTACATTGCGTGCAGTATGACTGTGAAGTCGGAGATAGTGGTGCCTTTATTTGTAAACGGTGCAAATATTGGTCAGATTGATATCGATTCGGAAACGCTTGATGCTTTCGGAGTAGCCGACGAACGCTTTTTGGAAGATGTAAATGTCGAGGTGGCGAAGTTGTTTTAAATTACTTATGAGAAGCTTACGATTACTATTAATAACCTTGTTATTCATTGAAGTTTCACTAGCTCAAGAAACTTCGAATAGAAAATACCTCGATTCGCTGGGCAATGAAACTTCAAACAAATATTCCCACTACTATTTAGACTTCGGTAAATTTGACGACAACAAGCAAGCTTTTGAAGTAACACAATATTATAAAAACGGAACTTTATGTGCGAAGGGCTGGTCTAAATCTGATAAATTTTGGAAAAAAACAGGTGAAGAGACTACCTATTTCAGTACTGGTGAAATCAAATCATCACGAATTTACAGTGATACTTCTGATACTAGCAGAATAACCATATACTACGAGACAGGCGCTAAAAAACTAGAAGGCCTGTATGAAAATAGCGATGATAGTTTGCACCCACCAATACTTAAAACAGTATCGTTTTGGGATAAATCTGGAAAACAGCTAATAATTAACGGCAAAGGCATTTTCGAAGATAATGACGATAATGTTATGGAAAAAGGTCAAGTTTTGGATGGCTATCAAAACGGCAATTGGATTAGACACAATTTAACAACAAAGGAGCGCTGGATAAAACTGTACAAAATGGGGAAATTTGTTTCAGGTATTTACATCGACGCTCAAAATAAAGAACATAAATTTTCTCATGCTATTGTAAGACCTCAGCCTATCGGTGGAATGCTAGCTTTTAACAAATACATAGTTTCAAATTTTAAAGTTAGAGATGAATGGATCGGACAAGGTAAAATCATAACTCAATTTGTTGTGGACATTGATGGAAGTTTAGTAGATATAAAGATTCTAAAAAAAGTAGTGCCTGAAATCGAGGAAGAAATTATGCGATTGCTTAAAAAGGCTCCGAAGTGGGTTCCAGGTGAAATGTATGGTAAAAAAGTACGTGCTTTATATAAGTTGCCATTAACGATCTAAAGACATAAAAGAAATCTAAACTTAAGAACCTGATTTCGAAATAAAAATCTCTGTTAGATCGCTTTAAATGCAAGCTTTAAACTGGCTACTAATAATTTCGACGCACTATAATTAATAGCTAATCATTTAAACAGTCGCTTACGTCGTTGTATTTTTTTGAGATACCTCGATACGCCTTGTAATCAACCATTTAAATGATTTCTAACTTTGATTTTTATATCAAACTCACTTTATTTAAAAACTTAGGGAAGTTGTATAGTCAAACATTCCAAGCTTTTTCTTTCCAATAACATTTCACAAAATAGAACAAAACCAACACTTGTTAAGACTTATATTTATTCCTATTTTTGAGGCTCTTAATCCCAAGCACGCATGCGTCTGTATTATTTTTCTTTCATTTTTCTCGTCTTTCTTGGGAAGGCACAAGCTCAGGAACAACAAACGATCATCTACCTAGATTCTTTAAATCAACCTTCTAACGCAGAGGATTATTACTACAAAATTGAAATTGGCAAATTTGACAAAAATGCCAATGCATTTGAAACCACTAAATTCAAAAAAAACGGTGTAGTTTATCAAAAAGGTTGGTCGTTA
>JAIXTU010000304.1 GCA_027483785.1 Flavobacterium sp. | reverse complement strand
GTAGGAAGTGAGTTTGAAGCTACGTTTGAAATCGACCAGTCTGAAATTCAGTTTGCAGTGCCTGAAGAATGGGCTGCTGTTCTAACGACCGACGAAGATGCAAAACTAATTTTCGAAAGTTTAAGTCTGGGAAACCAACGCGGATTATTGTATCTGATTGCTCAAGTAAAATCCACAGAAAAACGTGTTGAACGCGCGTTGAAAATCGCTGAAAAACTAAAAATGGGAATTACTTCTCCACGTATCATTCTAAAATAACAGTGGTTTCAAAGAAACAAAAAAGGTGAAGCTCAAAACAAACTTCACCTCTACTTATTTAAAGAAAACTATTTTCCTTCCGCATAATCAATTAAGTACGTTGCTTGGATGTTCACGATAATTTCCATTTCACCAGCAGCAAGTGATTGTGGCGCATCGTCTGCCACGCTCATCGCTAATTCGTAAGCCCGCTTGGTAAATTGCGTGGGTGTATAATCGCTCGACATATCCGTGATGTTAAAAACTTTACCTAGTTTAACTTCTGCAGCAGCAGCCAGTTCAGCCGCTTTTCGCTTTGCACTTTCAACGGCGAGCTTTCGAGCTTCTGATTTTTTCTGCTCGGCCACCGACGATTTCAACTGAACGTTATCGATAGCATTAACTCCTTTCTCAGTTAAACCTTCTACAATCTTATCATAACTGTCTATCTTTTTTAATAAAACAGTTATTTGCTGACGTGCCAAGAAATTTGATTTTTTACGTCCGAACCAAAAATCGTCGTTTAAATACACGCGTTCTGTTTGAATATCTGTCGATGCAATGCCTTGCGAAGCCAAGTATTTCAACACACCATCAACTTTTTGCATATTCGATTTCTGAACCTCGGCAGCTTTAGTGCCCGAAGTTTCTACAGCAAAAGTTATTTCTACTTGATCGGGAACTACCTTTACTTTACCTATTCCCGTAACGTAGATAATAGGTTTGCTGTCAACTTGAGACCATGCAAAACTGCTGATCAACAACAGTATCATTACGATTTTTGATTTCATGATTATTTAGATTTTTAGATTACAAATTTGGATTGTCAAAGAACGTGCCATCATTTTTTAAACCCGAATTGGTAAATTCCCAAACCCAAAAATGCAACAGCTGGAATAGCCGAAAAGGGCAATGCAGCCGAGAACGCTCCGAAGTACGCAATAGCAGTAAATACATACCCAGCCACGGCGCCTCCAAGATGAGCCGTGTGGCCAATGTTATCGTTAGCTACCTTCATTCCGTACATACTATACAAGAGAAAAAGCAATCCGAAAATATAGGCAGGAATACCGATTGGAATTGGAAAAATCATTATCTCAAGATGCGGATCAAATATTACTGTTCCAAACACAATAGCCGAAACAGCGCCAGATGCCCCAAGTGCACGATAAAAAAAATCGTTTTGATGAACAAAAAGGGTCAGTAAACTTCCGGCTACAAGACCAACGAAATAAATCACTGCAAAAAACACCGGCGAACTAAAGTAAACAAACTGACTTCCAAACAAATACAAGGCATACATATTAAAAAATAAGTGAAATATATCGCCGTGAACAAATCCAGAACTCAAAAGCCGATAGTGCTCGCCGTTGCGTATTTTTCGAATTTCGAATATGCATTTTTCTCGTAGACTTTCATCTGCGAAAGCAGCCAAACTAACTAAAACGGTTATTGCGAGAACGGCAAGAAGAACAATAGACATAGTGTTAAAATAAGAACGAAAGTAGTACAAAAAGCTGCTATTGCAGTAATCTACAAACCAAAGATTGCTATCAAAATAAAGAATTGGCAAATAAAATAGCGAGATGATAACGAATACCGCTTTAATAGAAACTCGAATAAATGAAGTCTGTAGCGAAAAACAAACTCTAGTTTTTAGAAACGCGTATATTTGTAAAAAAAATTGTTCATGCAATTACTAGCGTATTGCTTAGCTTATCCGCTGCTCTGGTTGGTATCAAAATTACCTTTTTCTGTAATTTATATCTTATCTGATTTAATATACTTTTTTGTCTATCGCGTCTTTAGTTACCGAAAGACCACAGTCAGAAAAAATTTGGCTTTAGCACTTTCTGAAAAATCTGATGAAGAGCGATTGCAAATTGAAAAAGACTTCTATAAACATATGTGTGATATGTTTTTAGAGATGGTAAAATCGCTTAGCATGACTGATGAAGAAATGAAACGCCGATTTACATTTTCTAATTTAGAATTAATTAGTGCGTACGAAAAGAAAGGCAAAAGCATCATTTTGATGTGTGCCCATTACGCAAGCTGGGAATGGTTAATGATTGTATCTAATTATCTAACCTTTGAAAGTTATGCGATCTATAAAAAAATTGGAAATCGTTATTTCGATGCATTAGTACGAAAAATTCGAGGTCAGCATAACGCGAAGCTAATTGAATCAAAAAAATCGATTGAGACCATGGAATTGCATAAAGAACAAGGAATTCGTGCATTCTATGGTTTTGCATCCGACCAATCGCCACAACTAGCAAAGGCAAAATATTGGGACACATTCATGGGCATAGAAGTACCGGTTTATACGGGAGCCGAAATGTTAGCTAAACGACTAGATATGAATATGTTGTTTGTTAAAGTTGAGAAGGTGAAACGGGGATATTACCAAGCAACACTAGT
>JAIXTU010000162.1 GCA_027483785.1 Flavobacterium sp. | reverse complement strand
GTTTTATAGATCTAATTGGTATAACAGGCGTATTTTCTTTGGGATACCGAGGTATCTCAAAAAAATACAACGACGTAAGCGACTGTTTAAATGATTAGCTATTAATAATAGTGCATCAAAATCATTTGTAGCCAATCTAAAGTTTTCATTTCAAGCGATCTAACAAAGGTTTTTATGTCGAACTCACGTTAAATAGTACGAAGCGTATCGCTGTTTAGTTTGCGGTATAAAAAAAAGACTGCATCCGGAGATACAGTCTTTTTCCTTCTAGAAACGGCGTTTTTTACTTTTTGATCAGCTTTTGCGTTTGTGACTTACCGTCGGAAGTGATTTTAACCACGTAAGTCCCTGTAGGTAAGCTTCTAACATCAATTGTTGTTGTGGTTGCATTAACCTCTTTAACAATTAATTCTTGACCGATTAAGTTGTAAACACGCACGTTTTGCATGGCGTTTGAAGCGCTTATTTGCAATAGGTCGTTCGCTGGATTCGGTGCCATTTTGAACGTTTCGTTCACGGGTACATCTACGCCAAGAACGGTTTCTACGTTAAAATCGTCGACACCTAAGGCGTACGAGCTAAAGCCTGCGGTTGTGATTCCTTCAATGATGAAGTACACGGTAGATTGTCCGTTTACGGATGCAGGAATTGGCGCAATGTAGTTGTAAAAACCAGTACTCGGTACAGTAGGCTCGGCAGATGAGATGGAGAATTGTTCGAAAATTAATTCGGCACCTTCTACCGATGGCGTTGTGTTTACATAGATGTTGTACTTGTCGGTTTCGTCGGCTGAATTGTGTCTGTGTAACCACACATTTAGCTGTGTTTCTTCGGTAATGTTTGCGAAATCGTACGGACGGGAGAACAAATATGCAGTAGAGTTTTGATAGTTTTTATAAGCAATTCGTGTTCCGGAGTGTGTTGTAGTAATGTCTCCGAATTGCGGCGTTAGACCTTCCCAGTTGTTATCTCCCGAGACTAATTCGGCAGTCCAACAAGTTGGTAGTTCAGTTCCTGTAGTTCCTTCGAAGTCTTCTACTTCTTCTTCGCTATATACAGCTGGAATACATTGTGTTTCGAATTCGAACGGTCCGATCCACGCACCAAAATCGTTATTTGGACAAACCGAGCGTACATAGACGAAGTATTCGGTTCCAGGTTCAAGGTTAGTGATTGTAGCTGCTGTATCGTTTAGGACTGCATTTGGCGTTACACTGTCTGGGTCTGTATCCTGGTCGATCGTGACAGCGTATTGCCAGTTTGATTCGGTACCTCCGGCTGTCCAAGCAATATCTGCGGTTGTGGTAGTTGTGGGTCCATTAGCAACAATTTCGGTAACATCTGGGCAGGTCGGAGCAACTTCGTAGCGCACATCGTCAAGGTAAATCGATTGAAAAATTCCTGTTGCGCTGTATCTAAAGCCGAAATACGTATCGGTTGTTGAGGTGTCGAAGTTTACAGCGAATTCTTGCGGGATATCGCCTGCAACATTCACATCGGCAATCACTGTATAGTTCGCTTCACTGGTATTGCTGTCGAGTGTTACAATTTGCACTGAACCTTGACCGAATGCGAAGAATTTTACTCTGTATAAGTTACTTGCCAAAGTAGATAAATTTGGGCTAACGAGTATAATATCATTAACTGTTGTTGTTGAATTGTCGTTGTATAGCTGCACTGAGTTTGGCTCAGAAGAACTCGTAACAAAGGATACGGTATTCACGCTTGCGAAATTTGAAATTGAAGGTCCACGAAGAATTCTTGTCCAACAATCGGGTAGGGCAGGTGTGGTAACATCGTCAAAGTCTTCTGAAAATTCGGCAACCGCTTCGCAAGCTGTTCTGATGCTAAGTGGGCCAATCCAAGCTCCTAGTTCGTTAGCACTGCAATACGATCTGATCCAAACACGATACGGTGTATTAGCGGTTAATCCGGGAATCACTGCCTCGGTTGAATTAACAAGTGCAGGAGTTAAGCTGTTTGGATTTGTCTCGGTATTGCTGCCGATAACAAATTGCCAATTGGTTTCGCTTCCTTGACTTGTCCAAATTATCGTTGCAGTGGTTGTGGTAGTTGAAGCTAAGGCTAATTCGATAACATCCGGGCAATTTGGAATTGTTTCCCAAATAATGTCGTCTAAAAAGATAGAGGAGAAAAGTGATGGGTTGCTCATGCGGAAAGCAACGTGACGATCGGTTCCAGTGTAGCTGTCGTAATTTACTACAAACTCAGCGCTGGTATTTGTAACGGGTATCGATTCGATCAGGTTGAAAACTGCTGAATTGAGGGAATTATCAACTGTTCCTACTTCAATATTTCCAGTACCTCTCGCTCTAAATTTAATGCGGTTGGTTCCTTGGCTGAGGTTTGATAAGGTAGGAGATACCAAGATGATATCATCGCCGTTTGTGGTTTGAGAACTACTGTTGTACAGTTCAACTGAATTTGGCAATGAACCTGCTGGTTGGAACGTGGTAATACCTATGTTTGAAAATTCTGAAATGGTCGGACCTCTTCGGATACCTCTCCAACAAGCGGGTAATGATTGCGAGCTGTCGAAGTTTTCGCTGAATGCCGCTATTGGTGCACAATCGGTTCTTACTTCGAGCGGGCCAATCCATGCGCCTAGGTCGGTTGCAGAGCAGTATGAACGGATCCAGATAAAATAGCGTGTATCTGCATTTAAGCCAGCGAACGTTGCTGAAGTAGCGTCAAAATCCGCAGGAGTTAACTGGTTTGGATTTGTATTCGCAGTTGTGCTAATTACACCTTGCCATGTAGTTTCTGAACCTTGTGAACTCCATGAAATTATGGCATTAGATTCAGAAATACCTACGGCAGCGAGCTCAATTACATCTGGACAGCTTGGAATGGGTTCCCAAACGATGTTGTCAAGAAATGCTTCTTCAAAAGTAAAGGTAGCTTGCAGACGAAATGCAATAAAATTATCCGTGTTAGTTACCGAACTGAAGTCGACAACATATTCGGTCATGTTACTAGTCAATTCAAATGCTTGAACTTCGGTAAAAGTTCCGGTATTTGAATTGTTGTCTAAGGTACCTACTTGAATATTTGCGGTACCTTCTGCGTAGAATTTAAGTCGGTGCGTTCCTGCTCCCGCGTTTGAAAGAGCTGGAGATACTAGGATGATATCGCTGTTATTTACATTTGCGTTTGATTGATTTAAACGAACCGAAACTGGTGCTGAAACGGTCGAATTATAATCGACTGCTCCAACTGAAGAAAAAGTTACGTTTTCGCCGCGAATGATTTTGCTCCAACAAGCTGGCAATTCTCCGATTTCTGCAGTATCGAAATTCTCGCTGACGAAATCGGTGTTCTCGCAGTTTGTAGTAAAAGGTACCGCAAGTGTCCACGGACTAAAATCGCCTTCGCAGCTTGAGCGAACGTAAAATTCGTACTCGGTACTTAACGTTAGGTTACTTACGGTGTAGTTATTTTCGGTAACCACCGTTCCGTTTTGCGAGCTTTCAGGAGCCGCAGCGGTTTCTAATTGTACAATTACTTCCCATTGTGT
>JAIXTU010000353.1 GCA_027483785.1 Flavobacterium sp. | reverse complement strand
TAGTACCAATACCTACATTTTGGTTTGTTGGTGTAGCATTTGACGAAACTGAGCCGCCACTTCCGCTTGAGATGCTTTGCGCTAAAGTAGCCGACATTGAAATCGCAAAACAGAAAACGATGTTCAAAAAGTTGAATTTTTTCATTTTTAAAAAAGTATATAGCTCCCTACTCTAGGATTGGCTTTTCGGGTTCCGCCATCAAATAATTCTTTTGTAATTAATTGATACAAAACTGCGAATGCGCTGAAAATGAATCGATGAGTAAACGGCTACAAAACATCTGTGTTTTCAACTAAAAAAAACTCGTTGAATAACGGATATGATCTTAGGGATTTAACTAAAAGTAAAAAAGTGGGGTGTTGGTTAATTTGTCTAATAAAAAACCGCTACTTTTAATTGCGTGACTGAGAAGTAAAACAAAATATATAATATTATAATCATCTCATTACAAATATAATGTGAAAGAAAAAAAAAAAAAAAAAACTAACCTTAAACTAGAATTTTATGACCACTACTAGAACATTAAGAATTACTTTAGCTTTGGTATTATTTGGTTTTGCATTTTACATATACTTATACCCACCAACATCCGAAAAAGCTCCAATAGCAATAAATGAAAGTATTGTTGCGTCGGCGGATACTTCGTCAGTGTGTATGGATTTTTCAAATTATGATCCTACAACTTTACAAACAGGTCTAGTAAAAGATATGGTATCCGTTTACATGCGAAACCAACTAAATGCCATTCAAACTGGTTCATCGAATCAAATCCCAAATGACGCGCGTTGTATTATGTTCGATTTAGATACGATTAAAAAATTCATTTATCATATTGAGAAAGGTGTAAAGAAATACGGTCAACCAGGCGAAAAATTAGGCTTGCGGTTTTATTATGCTGCCTATCCAAATAAAATTTATTGGGGAAGAGCTAACGGCTACCCCGATTTGGAAGAATTTTTACAAGATCCTACTAAAGCTAATTATGAGTTTAAACATACGCTAGTAGCTATTCCTGCGATTTTGAAAGGAACCGATTATTTTGATTTCAATCCCTTCGATAAAGATAGTTATCAAAATGGACTGCCAAACACGCAACCTGCAAATTCTGAGAAGCCTAGCTCAGAGCCTGCTGATTTGGTAGAGATTATGGCTATGACCGGAACCTCTGAAACGTCTGCAACAAAATCAACGACCGAAAGAATAGTTGCTAGAAATCATGGGCATCTTTACCCACCTGGCAACAATATCGGGATCCGATTTTAAAAGACCTTTATGACAACGCTTCAAACCATCTCTTATAATTTAGTTACATTAACGGAAGCAATTTGTGCTCTAGTTGCGCTATTTCATTTAAAGGAGCTAAAGAATACTTATTGGAAATGGTTTGTAGCGTATATTGTTACGATTGCTGTTTTAGATATTTTTGGAGATTATGGTTTGGATTACGTTCCAAGCTTTAGAAAATATTTTTATAGTTATCTGGTTATACCGCTACAATTCATCTTTTTCTACTGGCTTATTGGAATGAAATCTCTGAAAAGCAAGCAGCTTTTTTTAATCAGTTGTGGAATCTATTTTGTTTTTTTCTTCTTGCATTTTTTGATTCTCGACAAAATTAGGTACGTAAGTTCGATGAGTTATAGCGTGGGTGTATTTTTATTGGGGTTAATGGTTTACTTAGAATTCATCAAACAGATAAAATCAGACGAGATTTTAGATTTTAAATCAAACAAAATGTTTTATATCAATGTTGCCGTGATGTTGTTTTACGTTGGAACATTGCCATTTTTTGCTTTTGATAAGATACTGTTTGAGAAAGCGTATAGTATTTGGAACAACTACTTTAGTTTTTTCTTACTATCAGTAAACATCATGTATTTACTCTTTATTGCATCATTTATATGGGGAAAACCGAAGTCTTAATTCCGATACTTTTATTCAACCTTTTTTTGATCCTATTTATGGTAGGAATAGTCTTGTTCATTAAACAATATCTTCTCAAAAAAAAGGAACATCTCGATTTGCTAAAAAGCCAACAAGAAGCGCACACAAAAGAATTACTGAGCACACAAATCGAAATTCAAAACCATACCATGCAACACATCGGGAGAGAAATACACGATAATATTGGACAAAAGCTAACTCTTGCGAGTTTATACACCCAACAACTCGCTTTCGAAAACAAAGCACCACATATTGGCGAAAACATTACACAAATTGGCAAAATAATCAATGAATCTCTAGCCGAGCTGCGAGCTTTATCAAAATCGCTTACCGACGATAATATTCAAAATCTCACTTTAAATGAACTCATTGCCCTTGAATGCGACAAAATCAAAGATTTAAAGAAATGTGAAATCTTTTTTAATCCCGACCAAAGCAAACAATCGCTACGATATCAGGTTAAAGCTATCTTGCTTCGGATTGTTCAAGAGTTTATACAAAATAGCATTAAACACGCTAACTGCAAAAAAATTGAAGTTTATTTAGATATCAGCGATAGCTGTGCGACCTTGTTTCTAGAAGACAATGGAAAAGGCTTCAATTTGGAAAAGAAATTTAACGGAATTGGTATTTCTAATATGAAAAAACGTTGCGAACTTTTGGGAGGAAGTTTTGATTTGCGAAGTGAAAAATTACTAGGAACCACACTTCGAATAACGTTACCAATATAATCTTTCAAAATGCATTATGAAAAGCATAAGTTCAAAAAATAGACTTGTAATAGTTGACGATCACGTACTGATTTCACAAGCCTTAAAAAATATAATCGAAAATTTTGAGCAATTTCAAGTGCTTTACGATTGTGAAAACGGTGAGGTGCTTCAACAGAAGTTTAAAATCAAAAGCCAGATTCCTGATATTGTATTATTGGATGTTAGCATGCCTGTTATGGATGGCTTTGAAACTGCGTCATGGTTAAAAGCTGAACATCCGAATGTGTTGATAATGGCTTTAAGTATGCAAAACGACGAGCAAAGTGTTATTAAAATGATCTCATGTGGAGCACACGGCTATTTACTAAAAAATACAAATCCGAGCGAACTAGAAAGAGCTTTGAACAAACTACTTAATGACGGATTCTACTATCCTGACTGGGCTTCGAAGATGGTATTCTCTAGTTTAAATTCTAGAAATGAGAATAAAAATACAGCTGTTCATTTAACGGAACGCGAAAAGACTTTTTTAAGCTTTGCTGCGACCGAATTAACCTACCGCGAAATAGGAGAAAAAATGTTTTGCAGTCCACGAACGGTTGAAAGTTATCGCGATAGCTTGTTTGAAAAGCTTTCCCTTAAGACACGCGTTGGTCTAGCTATTTATGCTCTAAAAAACGGATTTGCCGAATAGAATTTTGTCCCAGTAGAAGTAGTGTCATTGGAGGTGTCTATTTCCGCACGTCCTACATCTTCGTATTCAACTTTCGCAACTTTATCGCTGTCAGAACTTTTTTGGTATAAAGCGGAAAATCAGCGTTTTGAATCCAGCTGAAATAACCAGGTTCCGATTCGAGGATGCGGGTAACTTTGGCACCTTTGTGTTTCCCGAAAGTAAAAATCTCGTCGCCATCATTATCATAAGCAATCATTCCTGCAAAATCGGCGATTTTCTTTCTAGTTGAAAATTCAGATAAACCTTTAGTATCGTGTGCTAAATTCGGATAACGTTCAATTTGTGCAAGAAGAATTTCGTAAGTGGCATTAGTATCGGCTGCTGCAGAATGTGCATTTTCCAGGTTTTTTCCGCAATAGAATTTGTAAGCTGCGCTAAGTGTACGCTCTTCCATTTTGTGGAAAATAGTCTGAATATCAACAGATACGCGATTTCCCATGTCGAAATCGACACCAGCGCGCAGTAATTCTTCTGCAAGAAGCGGAATATCAAATCGATCGGAGTTGAAGCCAGCTAAATCGGCATGTTTTATCATCTGGTGAATCTGTGGTGCTAGCTGCACAAACGTTGGTTCGTTGGCCACTTGCTCGTTACTTATGCCGTGAACTGCTGTACACACTGCAGGAATTGGAATAGTTGGATTTACCAGCCACGTTTTCGACTCTTTGTTTCCGTTTGGAAAAACTTTGAGGATTGAAATTTCCACGATACGATCGCGCGCAATGTCGGTTCCTGTTGTTTCTAAGTCGAAAAAGCAAATAGGTCGGTGTAAAGAAAGTGGCATAGATTGATTTTGAAAGTACAAAGCTACGATTATAGGATTAATTACTGTTAGAAATGTTTAAGAACCAGTTCCAAGTCATATCTGTCCGTTTAATGCTAAAAATTGTCTGCTTCATCCAGAAACCAAATGATTAGGATAATTTGTCAAGAGATCTTTGCTTTAAAATTAACAATATGAAAACAAGAGGAGTAAAGATTATGAGTTTCCAAATAGTACTACTTCTATTTTATTTGACTTCATTCGGACAAGACGAAAGTACATTACTTGGAAAATGGAAAAACGAGACCGACGCGAGTAAAACTTCTGAATTTTTCAAGGCGTCGGACGGGTTTTATTATGGAAAGATTGTTTCAGACACAGGTAAACCAAGTAATGTTGGGAAGCTAGTTCTGAAAAAGTTAAAATTTGATCCAAAGGAAAAAAACTTCACGGGAATGATGTCGCCTCCCGACAAAAAAATAGAATTAGATATAACGATAACGTTTATTACAGCAGACAAAATTAAAGTTGTAGGCAAAAAGTTATTATTTAGTAAAACATTCTATTTCAGTAGAATAAAAAATTAGTGCTATGCGAAGAAGTGCAATAATGGCGATTTACCTCGTTCTCGCTTTTTATAATGTTGCTGTCTTTTCACAACAAAATTATAGCAACTTTAATCAGTTCCTAGACTACGTTAATAAGCAAAGTATAACAATAAAATCGGGAGATATTAAGCTGATTCAAGCTAAGAAAGCAAAGCTAGCTGCATTAGTTGGTGTACTTGACCCCACGGGAACTCAAAATTTATCTTACACAAATAACACTAGAATACCTGTTCAGATTATTGGTGGTCAAGCTATTGAAACTGGCGTTCCCTACGTGACAAGCTTCAGTCAGAATGGCGAATTAAAGATTTTAAATTTATCGGGATGGGAGAACTTAAAACTTGCCAAAATAAATATGGCTTTGACTGAAAATAACAATACTCTGAGTATAAAGAATCTATATGAACAATTAGCAACAAACTATTACAATATAGTGAATATCAACGCACAGATTGAAGCAGCAATTGAAAATTTTAAGGCTTCCGAAATTTTATGGCAAACTGCTGAATCGAAATTTAAACAAGGTTTGGTAAAGCAGCAAGATGTGAATGATGCTAAGTCTAGCTATTTAAATTCAAAAGAAAACATTGAGCAGTACCGACTATTACTTGAGCAGCAGTACATTAGTTTAAAAATTTTGGCTGACATTTCAGAAGATGAGTTGTTCACTATTACAGAAGTAGCCTTACCAATTTTGACACCTGCAAATCCTGACATAAGCCAAAATAATCTAGAAATTCTAGATGCAATTTTAAAAGAACGCAGTGCCTATTCGACTTACAGAAAGAGTAAAAAAGAAAATTTGCCTACTTTAAATTTTGTTTTTAACCGCACTAGTCAACAATTCAGTCAAGAATCTCGTTTTTTTGATCCTAATGTCGATTGGATAAGAAGTTCTTACGTCGGACTACGTTTGGCATTTAATATCCCTACTGCCGCAACAATATCTCAAACATATAAAGCAAAATACGATTATGAATTGGCCAAACTAGATACTGAAAAATCTAAAGATAAGGCCACGCTCAGTCACAAGCAATTAACTATTGAATTTGATCAAGCAAACTCTCAGGCACAATCAAATTTAGAGATATATAATTTAAGGAAAGATAGTTACACTAAAAACTTAAACTTATACACACAAGGAATAATTGGTATAGATCAAACGATTAACAGTTTCAACGCGATGATAAACGCAAATTACAACTTAATATCATCGAATGTAAATGTGCTTCTTGCTCTAGCGAAAATCGAAATAAATAATAAAATTCAATAACAATGAAGGTTGTCAACATATTTTTAATTCTACTTTTTTCGATGGGCATACAATCCTGCGGAAAGAAAACTGCTGAAACTAAACCAATTCGAAAAAATATCACTGAGACTGTTTTTGCGTCTGGAATACTTGAGGCGAACAACACCTACAATTTAACGGCGCAAACCGATGGATATTTGGTAAAAATAAGTTTCGAAGAAGGTGATCTCGTTGCTGCGGGAGAAATAATCGCGATTATTGATAACAAAGAAAATCGATTTAATACCCAAAGTGCAGACCAACTTTCTCGGATAGCAGATAGTAATATAAAATCAAATGCGCCAGCTTTGCAACAAGCCTTATCTGTAATAGAATTGAATAAACTAAAACTCCAGCAAGATGAATTACAATTTGAGCGTTATGAAAAATTGTTAATGGAAAACAGTGTTTCTAAACTCGACTTTGAAACAGTTAGATTACAGCTTGAATCTTCCAAGTCAAATTATAAATCAGCTTTAGAAAATTATAAAATATTATTGCAACAAGCTGAGCAGAACGCTATATCGAATAAAGCACTTAAAGAAATCAGCGAATTATCACTTACAAATAATAACATTAAAGCGGTTGTCAGTGGAAAAGTCTATCGAAAATATAAAGAAGTAGGAGATTATGTTAAACGAGGAGATGTAATTGCACAAATAGGGGAAGCAAATAACATCTTTGCAAAGGTAAATGTTGACGAGAGCAATATCGGCAAACTCAAGCTTGGTCAGATCGCAATCGTAAAGCTTAATTCCGATCAAAATGTAACCTATCAGGGTGAACTCATAGAAATTTATCCGGCATTCGATGAGACAACACAATCATTTATTTGTAAAATAGCACTCGACCGTTTACCGGCATCAGTAATTGTGAACACACAACTACAGGCAAATATTATTGTTTCTGAAACTAAAAATGCCTTGGTGATACCCCGAAATTACATTGATTTTGGTGGATATGTTCAGGAAAAAGGGAAAAAAGATAAGACTAAGGTTACAACTAAGTTTATCAGTACCGATTGGGTTCATATAATAAGCGGAATAGATGCCAATACAACACTTGTAACTGAAAATGTCGCGGAGAACAACTTAAAAACCTCAGAAGTTGGAGCCCAAATTAACCGATAAAAAATGAAAAAGAGCGTAGATGTAGAAATTGCAATAACACACGTGTTAACTCGTAAAAAGCAAACGATGGTTGCTGCTTTAGGAGTTGCTATTGGCGTAGGAATTTATTTATTTATGAATTCCTTATCCTCTGGATTTACTAAATTTTCTCGTGACGAAATTTTTAAGAATAATGCCCACATAAAAATCTATCAAAACGACGAAATCAGCAAACCGATCATTAGGCGTTTTTCGAATGGTAATACAGCTGTAATTGTAAATCCACAAATCACAACACTTTCAAAAAAGATTATAAACCCAGAGAAGCTCTTGACATTGGTTAAATCGCAGCCTTTTGTTACTACGGCAATTTCCCAAGTGAGTTTTGACGCTTTCTATAATCGGGGCAAAGCACAACTTAGAGGTACCGGTAGTGGTGTTAATATTAGTGATTACAATACTATGTTTAATCTAGAGAAGTATATAGTTGCGGGTGCAACTAGTACTCTATCGAATAATAAAAATGGAATAATTATAGGAAGTGGCATTGCAGAGAAATTAAGCTTAGGTCTAAACGACAACATTACCGTATCTTCTTCATACAATATAGTCAAAGTATTGAGAATCGTAGGGATTTTTAAAACGGGTAATAGCTTAAATGATCAACAAAAATGCTATGTTAACTTGTCTACAGCGCAGCAATTCGTAAAGGAAGGCCCGTCCTTTGTAAGCACTATTTTCGCAAACACTCCCGACCCTGAAAAATCGGAGATATATGCTAAAAAGATTCAAAAACTAACTTCTTATACTGTTGAGGATTGGAAGACGACAAATGCTGATGTACTTAGTGGCGACAAGACTAGAAGTGCTATGATGCGAGCTATATCTATGTCGATACTTTTAGTAGCTGCTTTTGGCATCTATAATATTCTAAGCTCGACAATTTCTCAAAAGATAAATGATATTGCTATTTTAAAAGCTACAGGATTTTCTGGAAAAGATATAATTCAGATTTTTGTTTTAGAGGCACTCATTATGGGCTGTATTGGAACTGTGATGGGTTTACTCTTAGGTGGTATTTTGATAGAAATAATGTCAAATATATACATGGGCGGACCAGTAGGTTATTTCCCCATAACTTTTGAGTTAGATCTGTTTTTAAACAGCTTGATTTTAGGAGTATTTTTAACATTTTGTGCTGGTTTTTTTCCGGCGCTGAAAGCTTCAAAAGTAGATCCGGTTGCAATTTTAAGAAGATAAAAAATGAAACAGAATGTTGTACTCCAAGCGGAAAATATAAACAAATTCTTCAATGATCCTGTGAAATTCCAGGCTTTGAATGATGTAAGTTTTAAAGCCTTTGAAGGGGAGTTTTTAACGCTGGTTGGGAAAAGTGGTTCAGGGAAATCAACTTTGTTGTATTGTTTAAGTACGATGGATACAGATTTTGAAGGCCAGCTCTATATCAAAGAACAACTTGTTACGGGCAAAACAATTAATGAACTAGCTGCCATACGAAATCAACATATTGGTTTTGTATTTCAGTTTCACTATTTACTACCTGAATTCAGTTGCATAAAGAATGTAATGTTACCCGCTCAAAAACTCGGTGTTTTAAGTTTGCAAGAAATTGAACATATCGCTTACACAAAACTAAAGCTACTTGGTATAGAAGAGCAAGCTTTAAAACCTGCCTCGAAGCTAAGTGGTGGCCAGCAACAACGAGTTGCTATTGCTCGTGCCTTAATAAACAATCCGGCAATTATAATGGGAGATGAGCCTACTGGAAACCTAGATACAAAAAATACAGGAATTGTGTTCGACATTTTTAAAGAGCTTTCTTCTGAGTATGGGCAAACCATCATTGCGGTCACGCATGATCAAGATTTTGCTAATGCTTCAGACAGAATTATAGAATTAACCGATGGAAAAATAGTTGCTTAAAAAGTAGCTACTTTTATAACTCACTTTTTTTTTTTTTTTTTATTTATAAGATTGCACTAATTACTTCGCCTGCATTAGCTCTGTCAGGCGTGAGCCCACTATACATCTTCGACAAGTTAAACTTATCGCAGTCCTGTATCCTATGGTTGGGCTTAACTGTAAACGTTTTTTTCTTTTGGTGCATCAATATTTTCCTTTTAAAGAAGATACCTCACAATCAAGTAAAACGCGTATTCATAAGTTTTTTTTTGATTTTCTTAACTCATATTCCAAAAGTTTTCTTCGAGCCTGAGCTGCCATTTGGCAATGTTGTTCACCAATATTTCTTCTATCCTGTTCTCACATCAATTACACTTAACATCGTTATCTTAATCTTATTAAAAACTCAAATTGCAGAGCATAAAAATCGAGAAATAGAAAGACAGTACGAACAGTTAGAAATCATTAACCTAGAATCTCAAAAGCAGCTACTACTGCAACAGCTACAGCCTCATTTTCTTTTTAACTCACTAAGCATTTTAAAATCTTTAATTTCCGAAAATTCTTCGTTGGCAGAAAATTACGTTATAAAACTTTCCGACTTTCTTCGATACACCGCCAATATTGGCAATAATGCAATCGTTTCTATTGCTGACGAGTTAAAATTTACCGAAGATTATGTTGCCTTATTAAAAGGACGATTTGATTCTGCTATTTCCTATGAAAGTCAAGTGGATCCAAACATGTTGAGAAAAAAAATACCTATCTTGGGTCTTCAAACCTTGGTTGAAAATGCCGTTAAACACAACAAATTTACAGAAGAAGAACCTTTAAAAGTTAAAATCGTAAGTAGTGGAAATCAAATTATTGTTTCAAATAATATTAATCAAATCATTTCCATCTAAAAGTCTGGTCATGGATTAATAAATCTGAATAAAAGATTGCTGTATATGAATAATTCTAATTTAGAAATATATCGCACTAAAGACTCCTTTTGCGCTATTCTAACACTACATGACTCATGAGAATTATTATCATTGAAGACGAAAAACACACCGCAAACAATTTAGCAAAAACACTAACCAACCTCAGACCCGAAATTGAAATTGTTGCT
>JAIXTU010000161.1 GCA_027483785.1 Flavobacterium sp. | reverse complement strand
TACATGAGTAAGTTTTTGTCTTGTTTGTGTTCGGCGAGTTCTTGTTCGATGATGGGAAGCGAATCGCGAAACGTATCAACATCTGGCGTTATAGCGCCTACAAAATGACCAATTTCACTTTCGTAGTGATTGCGCATGTCAACCACCACAGTATTCGGATCTTCCAACATTTTATTGAATTCGGCTGCTTTTAAATGCACGCCAATGTTCGAAGCATTAAATTCCGGATCGTTAATTCCGTCGGCAACAATTTTGTCGCGCACTTTTATCGTAAGTTTCAAAAACGAGTGATCGTCGTGTTCTACAGCAATATTCAGTCGAATATTTTGCATAAACGGATATACTTCGATACTGTCTTTAAACTCGTAGAAGTGATCGGCTGGAACCGAAAGTTGGGCGTTAATTCCTTCGTTGGCTACGTAAATTCGTCCGAGCACATCGAGCGGATTCCACGTTAGGAAAAGTGCATCGCGAAAATCATGAGGGTTTTCAATTTGGGCATACGCATAGAACGATATGGTTAGACGCTGCTTTCCGGCTTCGTCTATCATTTTGGATCGTTCTTCTGCGCTTAAGGTGTTGTACAGTTGCATGCTATAAACAATTTAAGAATAGAAGACCGCAAAGGTAGAAAAAGAAATGAAAGTTGCTTGTGCATCTATCCATTGCAAAAACAGCATATTAGAAAAACCAACTCGCTACAAAAATGGCGGTAAGTACGCATATTAGATCAACTAAAAGCATGGTTCCCAAAGTATAACGTGTGTTTTTGATGTTCACCGAACCAAAATAAACCGCAATCACATAAAAAGTAGTTTCGGCGCTGCATTGGAAAATACATACCAAGCGACCGGTAAACGAATCGGGGCCGGCGTTTCGCATGGCATCAATCATAAATCCGCGTGAGCCGCCCGACGAAAACGGACGCAATATAGCCACAGGCAACGAATCGGTAATTTCTTTAGCCACGCCCATTTGCGCAAAAACAAAGGCAATTCCGTTGCTAATCATTTCAAATAAACCGCTGTTTCTGAAGAGCGAAATGGCAACCAACATTCCTAAAACGTAGGGAAAAATTTGCACGCCGGTTTGCAATCCGTTTCGTGCTCCAACTACAAACGAGTCGAAAACGGTGGTTTCTAAGGCAGCAAATTTCTTTTCGTTTACGAATGAGAAAATCAAGGTAAAACCAATAATTGCGAGTAGCATAATACCCGATAAATTCGCAGTAAAAAAGTTTTTCTCAACTAAATTCAATCCGTTGATGTAAAAAAGTAAGCCGATAATTCCGCCAATGACCGCAAAAATGCCCGAAAGTAACGTAACACTCCAAAAGTTAATGCGCTGGCGAATTCCAACAATAACGAAAGCCGCAATGGTTCCCACAAACGAGGTGATGATACACGGAAGCATCACGTCGGCCGGATTTGCTGCGTTTTCGGCGGCGCGGTAACCAATTATCGATGTCGGTATGAGCGTTAAACCAGCGGCATGCAAACACATAAACATAATTTGGGCGTTGCTGGCTTTGTCTTTATCCGGGTTTAGTTCTTGCAAGCTTTGCATGGCTTTTAAACCAAAAGGCGTTGCGGCCGAGTCTAATCCAAGAAAATTCGCGGCAAAATTCAAAGTCATGTACGAAATCGAATCGTGGTTTTTGGGAATATCGGGGAATACTTTTACGAAAATCGGACTCAGCAGTTTGGCGAGTTTTTCGGCTGCGCCCGAGTCGATTAGCAGTTGCATCAAGCCGCAAAAAAACGCCAAGTAAGCAACAAGTGGCAGTATTAAATCGAGCAGTGTGTTTTTGCAAGTGGGCAGCAAACCGTCGGCTTTTTGTATGCCGCTGTACATTTTTACGGTTTTGGTTTCTTGCACAAAAGTGGTGTCGGCATCTTTGGTATTTCGGTTTAAAACAAAGGTCTTATCGTCGGTTTTACTGAGGCTATCGGCAATGAAAGTCGGTATTTCGTTCGGAAATTTCTCAGCAATCAAAATTTTGTCGTCTTTTTTGCCATTTATCAGAAAATCAACGGTGTAGAAATTTCCTGTAACGAGTGCAATACCGATAAAAACGATCGAGGCGATAAAAATGCTGAGCCAAAACCTGCTTAAAACCATAGAAAATCAATTTTTGTAAAAGTAGCAGATTTTTAGTCGTAATGCTTATTTTTTGGAAGTTGCGCGCAAACGTTCGGTGGAAATGCATCGCGCGCCGCGCCATTCGCTCCAATAAACCTCGTTTGCTTCTTGTGCGCTAGCGTTTTGGCGTAGCTTCCGTTGGTCGCTCGTCAAAATCACAGCGCACAACGCGCAAACTTCGGTTTATAACCGCTGCTGTCGCTAACTCGAAAAACGTGCACGGCATTCGTTACCCCAAAAACGCCTCAAATTCTTTCCTCGGAATTAATCGCGCACCCAAACTTTCTAAATGCGGGTTCATGATTTGGCAATCGATGATTTCAAATTGCGAAAAATCGCGAATTAATTGTATGAGTGCTACTTTCGAGGCGTTGCTTACTTTCGAAAACATACTTTCGCCACAAAATATCCGCTTTTGCACGATGCCGTACAAGCCGCCAACTAAATGGTTGTCTTGCCAAACTTCAACCGAAAGTGCCACGCCTAATTCGTGTAAATGCAAGTAGGCGCGTTTCATTTCGGGTGTAATCCAAGTATCTATTTGACCTTCGCGCGGTATGGCTGCACAATTTTCAATAACCGCTTCAAACGCACGGTTGTACGTTACCGTAAACAATTGCCTGTTGAAAATGTTGCGCATGCTTTTACTCACTTTTATTTCGTCTCTAAAAATCACGGCGCGTTGTGCAGGCGACCACCACAAAATAGGCTCATCCGGATTAAACCACGGAAAAATGCCCGATTGGTAAGCCAGTTGCAAGCGTTCGGGTGATAAATCGCCACCAATAGCCAACAAACCGGGACTGTTGGCGGCAGCAGTTGGCGGAAATTCGAGTGCTGAAGTGAGGAAGTGCATAAAAAAAGGCGCTTTCGCACCTTATTAATTTGTTGTTGTTTTTTAGAACGGTAAATCGTCCGAATCGGCGTCGGTATTGTAGCTGTCGGCTGGTGGAAACGGGCCTGTTGGTGCTGCAAATTGGTTAGCTGCCGGCTGTTGCGGTTGCTGGTAACCCGATGGAGCCGCTTGCTGGTAGGCAGGTGGCGCTTGCTGTGTCATTTGTGCACCACGTTCGATACGCCATCCTTGAATGTCGTTAAAATATTTTATTTCGCCTTGCGGACTTCTCCACTCGCGGCCGCGTAAATTTATCGATACACGAACTTCTTCGCCCACTTGAAAATTATTCAGCAAATCGCATTTGTCTTGTACAAAATTGATGCTGATGTATTGCGGATATTGCTCTTGTGTGGTTACTACCAATTCGCGTTTTCTAAAGCTATCACTTACGCGTTGTTCTGGGTTGATTACTTTGATGATTCCGGATACTTCCATGTTTTTTGGCTTTTAATTAGTTAATACGCGGTGCTAGCAATAGTTTCCAGGCATCTAAAACGGCTCCCGAACGCAGGTATTCAAGTGCTTGTTCTTGAATTTTGTGCTCGTCGGCGGTGCTTAATGCGGCTTTTGCTGCAAAATTGCTTTTTACAAATGTATCAATTTCTGCTTCGGTAGGCAACTGTTCTACGTTTCCTAACCTACCTAAATCGTTTCCAGTAAACAGCGCGCTATCGCGTATGAATTTGGGGATATTGTCAACACCAATACCCAAAGTAGTTAGCGGTTTCGGAATTTCGAACAAGCCCGTATTCGAACGGCCGTACCAATTGCCGCCCAAACGTGAAACCAAATCGATTTTATGCTGATCGATGGCACCTTTATCGTCTAGAACATCGTCGGAAACATGAATTTTCAAGACTTCGCAAATCACTAAATTTCCGGCACCACCGTTTTCACCCAACGCAATAATGTCGTTGATTTTGCACTCAAACTGCACCGGACTTTCGGCTACCCGAAACGGTTTTACTAAATCGGACGCCACGGCGGTTAATCCTGCTTTTTCGAATTCGTTTACTCCGTCGGGATATTCGGTACTGGATAACGATACTTGTTCGACCATATCGAAATTCACGACGTTTATAACCACTTCGCGCGTGGCTAAGCTGTTTTCGAGCGTGTGTTTTGTGGTATTATCGCGCACACGACGAGCCGGCGAAAAAATGAGTATCGGCGGATTGGAACTAAAAACGTTGAAAAAACTAAAAGGCGACAAATTGGGAACGCCTGCTGCCGACAACGTGCTGGCTAGTGCAATAGGCCGCGGACCTACAGCTGCTTGTAAGTATCCTTGAATTTGTGCCGCCGATAAAATATTGGTTTCGAAAGATGGCATTTGAGATTTTTTTCAAATGTACATCACTGCGCGAAAAGCTGTTTGAATTTTAAGTTTTTTTAAAATCAATCTTTGAATATCGGATTTTGCGAACTTGTTAGAAAAGGGGTTCAGACTTTGCATTTTTTTTGGTTGTAATATTGCAATATTACCTCGAGTTAAAACAATGGAAAACAATTAATTAATGTCTTAAATTTTTAAATGAAATTAACCACATTAAGCAAACGAATTGTATAACGTTTTTTCGGTAACGATTGTTCTGCGTTAGCGATAGTAGCGTAAATGCGCTGCAGCCTGCGGTTTTGCGGTTGTTTTTTGCGGCGGCGACAGAGAGAGCCCACGCAAATGCTACAAACGCAACCGCAGGCAAAGGGCATTGCAGCGGATAGCGCGGCGCTCGGGCTGACTTAGGAAGGGGAGCGCAACGCCCAAAAATTCAAAAAATAGTGTACTTTTAAAGTTCAAATTGTTTGCATGAAATTTTCTCAGAAACCACAATCGGCGCGGTGGATTATCTTGGCAACCTCGTTTGCTATAATCCTGCTTATTTTGTGGAATACGTACCGCTTTTTTCAGGTTTTTAAGAATGAAGAACGCCTGAAAATGATCGTTTTAGCGGAGAGTATGAAGACGATTGACAAGGCCGATTTGCTGAACGATGAAATTGAGCTGCCGCTGCAAATTATTAGCAACAACAAAACCATACCCGTAATTGTAACCGACAGTAAAGGTCGGATTTTGAACACCGCAAACCTAAGCGAACAGCTAGCAAACGACAGTGTGTATATGAAGCGTACGCTGGCTCGACTGAAAAAGGAAAACGAACCGATTTTGATGGCGAGTACCGGAAGCAAACAGTATTTGTACTACGGTAACTCGGAGCTTTTGAACTCGTTGAAGTATTTTCCGATTGCACTTTTGCTGATTATCTTTTTGTTTATTGCGCTGATTTACAACTATTACCGCAGCATTAAAATTGGGGGTGAAAATAAATTATGGGCGGGAATGGCCAAGGAAACGGCGCATCAGATTGGTACGCCTTTGTCGAGTTTATTGGGATGGATTGAAATTTTGCGCAGTGAGCACGTAGAAGAGTCGACCGTACAAGAAATTGAAAAAGACGTGGCTCGCTTGCAAACCATAGCCGATCGATTTTCGAAAATTGGCTCGGAACCCGTGTTAGAATCGCTTGATTTGGTGGCCGAAACGGAGAAGTCGTACGCGTATTTGAAATCGCGTTTTGCGGGTCAGGTTAGTTTTACGTTTAACGCGCCAACGTATCCGATATATCGGAACTTAAATCCGGTTTTGCACAGCTGGACGATTGAGAATTTGGTTAAAAATGCCATCGATGCTATGCGCGGACGCGGGTCTATTGATTTAACGATAACCGACGACGGCAAGCAGGTGCGGATTTTTGTGTCGGATACAGGAAAAGGCATTGCCAAACACCAGTTTAAACGCATTTTCGAACCGGGTTTTACGACGAAAAGGCGCGGTTGGGGCTTGGGTTTATCGCTTACGAAACGGATTGTGGAGGAATATCACAAGGGAAAAATTGCGGTAACACGCTCGGAAATTGGCAAAGGAACTACGATTGAGGTGAGTTTGTAGTGCAGGAAAATCAAACCATAAAAAAACCCCGACTTCTTAGCGAAATCGGGGTTTTTGTTATTCTAAAATTTCGTTGCCTTCGCGGTCAAAGAAATGGTATTCAAAAGAATGTGAAATTATGGTTTGATGGTTTAATTATTGGCGAATGTAAACCAGAATTTTTCCTGTATCGCCAAGCAGAGTTAAAACTTCCTCACCATCTGCATAAACACCCGCCAGAATTGTTGAGCAATAAACGTCGCCGTCTGAGTCGGTTTCTTTTAAATATAATTTTGTAGAAGATGTGTTTTCGCTGCAGTTTGCAGTAATTTCATAAGTGCCGCTAATGTCTATCACGTTGTCTATATAATGGTTGATAATGCCATTTGAGGTAAATTCTAATTTGTCAGCAATAGAGTTTTCTAATTGCCAAGTTCCTATAATTCTTTGATTAGGGGTAGTGTTTATGGAAGTACGATCTCGACTTTTGTCTTTAGCGCGATCTTGCGTAATGGTCACAAAAATCGGAATGACAAGAAATAATACGCTTTTGAATAAGAGTTTTGTTCTCATAGTTAATTACAGTTTAAATTTTGGTTTATTTTGTTGAAAAAAAATTGCTTGGCATTAATTGTACGCTTGTCGGAGTATTTATTTACCCTCTGTGTAACTTTTCTAGAAGTTGTAGATTCGTCGACAGAAAGTTTATCTAACACTCTAGTTTTAAAGAACCACATTCCACTCAAGATGCTGTGAAGCCCGTTCGGTGCTGCAATATCATCGGGAGAATTATAAAACCATCCAAGTCCTATGCTATTTAAATACTCCGCATACTCTCGATAGTTGCTTTTCCACGTGAGCTGTAAAACGCCTCTTCCTCTATATCTCCAACCGTCACCACTACTTTCATTTCCATTTTCGTTGTCGCAGCAATAAACTAGATTCGCAAGTCCTTGAGAATTGTTAAGGTATGGCTCCACATCTTCAATTGCATTGGGATTACGAATAAGGTTAAATTCGTAGTAAATTTCTCTTAATCTTGCTTCAGTCGTATAATTCAGATTTTCAGTTGCGTTTAAAGTTGCTAAACCGCCCGTTTCTCCTCCAACTTGTGCAATAAAATGATACAGTTTTTCTTTGGTATTTAAGCCAAAAAAGTGTCCATACACGCGAACGTGATCACAGAATTTCTTGAGATTTTCAGTTGGCGCATTTGGAAAAACACTAGCCAATTGATTAACTTTCAAACAGTCTAGGTATCGAGCTGTTAGCACTAGTTCAACGGGGGTTTCTGGATATTCCATCAAATAATCAATTGCCCAATTAGCAAACGTCGTATCCTCTTCACAATCGTTGGTTTTAAAAAGCACCCCGTCTAGAGCAACTTCTATTTCGGGATGCTCGTTCAGAAAGTCGCGTTCGGGTGTGCCTTGTGGAAAAGTGGCAGCAAAATTCGTTTGGCAATCGTTTATAGGTGTTACTACACCTGTAGGTGGCTCTTCTTCTGCCCAAGGATCAGCAACTACGGGCTCGGGTATGCTGTCGTTTGCTGCCATTCGATAAACCTGTACCATGTCGCCCGTGTGATAAAATCCTGTGTTTTGGCGTAAAAACCGACTAGACAATAAATAATAGAACGATTTGTATCTACGTTTGACGTGCTGCAAAGTTAAATTCACCTTGGTTAAGTATGGAACGTTTGGGAATATGATAATCTCATGCTGCAATAAATTTGTCTAAGGAAACCCGCCTGATTGACGAAAAAGTTGCATTTCTTTAGTAGTCAAATAGTAACGAACTGTATAAATTCGATTATCATCTTGCGTTAAAACATAGTTTAACCGCCAGTTTTTATGGTGTTTTACAACGTCAGGAGGCAATAGTGTTACTTCGACATATTTTTGGTTATTAAATTTAAAACCAGCATATTGCCGTTTATACTTTGAAAAGTCAATTTCCGAATTTCTTAAAAAGCGTTCTATTTTCAAGATTGTCGTTTTTGTTGGAGTGAATGCTTTTGACTTTGCGCCAAAATATAATTGCGTAAAAATCACGCCGTCAACTGGTGGCTCATTAAACATGATGCGGCGCTGAGCGGTCAAGTGATTAATGATAAACAAAAACAAAATCAAATAGGCAGTTATCTTCATAGTTTCGGCATTAGTTACAGTTGCTATTTGTTAGTTGACTGGCAATTAAACTTCTATAATGAACTTTTGTAGCCTCTGGTAATTCATTCCAAACTGTAGTATTGTGCAACCCTGCCCAACAAACTGCTGTGATGAGTTCGTTTGAAGCAACTATATTAGCATTATTGCAATATTGCGTAAGAGCGTC
Source organism: Flavobacterium sp. (assembly GCA_027483785.1). Classification (GTDB taxonomy): domain Bacteria; phylum Bacteroidota; class Bacteroidia; order Flavobacteriales; family Flavobacteriaceae; genus Flavobacterium. The sequence goes on along the minus strand of JAIXTU010000161.1, from coordinate 465 downwards.
GGTCATCTTGGTAATATAGAATTGAGCCATATATTCGTGTTGTCCATTCCTTTGATTTTCAACAAAAGCATTCCACAGGGAGGGAAAATTACTTTCATCGTTTGGAATAAAATTATTGTCTCCTTCACTTACTAATAAACGGATAACTTCAGCATGAATTAGCTCGTGTAACATTGTATTCGCAATGAAAAGTTTTGACGCACTTGAAATCATTTGTGAGTTAATCTGGATATTAACAAAACTATCATAAGTGGTGTAAGTGGTTTTTCCGCCCAAGCAATCGCCAGCATCACACGCTCCCAAATCTGCGATATCCCAATCCAAATTTAATATAGGCTTTGTACCCGAGAAGCGCCGCAATAACTTTGCCATTAATTGTGTTTGCTTCATTTCTTGATACACCGCATTTGTGCAGGGATTACTCTCCAAATCGGTTGCATCGATAAATTCTTCTTGCCAGTAGAT
>JAIXTU010000201.1 GCA_027483785.1 Flavobacterium sp. | reverse complement strand
TAGCACCAGAACACTCGTCGTTTGCTGGAGGACAATCGGTAACAGTAACAGCGTTAGTATCGAAAACACAAGTTTCGTCTTGGTCGTTTGCTACAGTAAAGATTACATCTGTACCAAGTGCATACGGACCAAAAGTTACAGTACCCACGGCGGTAACAGCTTGTGGGTTTGAACCTTGATCATCAGATATTGTTAGCGAAGTTGCTGAACCCATATTTGTGATTGAAACAGTAGCAAAGAAAACCTCTCCGTTAGCACAATCAGCAGTTGCTAGTACACTTGCTACTGCATTTGTACAAGAAGGTGCACAAACTATATTAAACGTTTGATTTCTTGCGGTTATGCCTTCTGGATCTGTAAGAATTAAATACTCAACTCCTGCCGTCAAAATACCAATCTCACGAACAGCAGCAAAGCTCAAATCATCGATACATGTCCAACCAGTACTGTCGCAAACATTATCCGCCACTTTGTAGAAATAATCCACATAACCACCGGTTGCTGCTGTTACTTGTAAACTATACAAACCTGTTGTTTCAGGTGTGAATGAATAGATAATCTCAACTCCAGGAGTGCTGAAGCCGCAAGCAGTCACATTCCATGCACCAGGACCCGCTGGAACAGCTAAATCAACAGATTCTCCACATGCTGCAATAACTATTGCATTATCACATGAAGGAGGACAAATATAGTTGAATGTTCCAAGTGGAATATTACATACTTCTTCAACGCCATGAAGTAAAGTTAACGTTACAGAAGAAAGGTTTTCAAACGGACCTACCGTATAAGTTCCAACAGCCGTGATTGGTGTTTCATTAGAACCATCAGATATACTTGGAGTACCGCTACCTAAATCAGTAACTACAACTTCAATGTTGTATTGACCGTTATCACAATCTGGAACCACAGTTGCCGTAGCAGCTGCTGGCGTACAAGAAGCTTGAACGATATTAACTGTAAAATCAACAACTACGGCGTATGTGCCATCGTAGCATGGGTCGAAGTTAGCAATTGGCATAGTATCAGCAGTTACAAGTCTCATTCTGTGTTCTCCTAGAGGAGCGTCAGCAGGAACAATGAAAGAAGCGTCGTAAGTTGTTGGATTAGTTGCTAATGACTGTCCGCTAAACAAAATTTCATCTTCTGTAAAATTGAAATCATCGTTTAAGTCGATGACAACATACGTATTGTATGTAAAACCCGTTGCGAAGTTAATCTGTAAGTTGTTAAATAAGCCTCTGTTTACATCTACGATTTCTGAAGAATTATCTTGGTAAGTTACATCTGGAATAGAATATTCAGATTGGCCAATAACAATTGAAGTGATACCCGCTCCATCGTTACTTGATGGAGAAGAAACGCAGTAACAACCATCTGGTACTGTTGTGAAAGTTTGCTCGGCACAACCAGTTGCAGGGCCAAAATCATTGTAAGCAATTACTGTGAAGTAATAAGTAGTATCGCGATTTCCGCTGAAAGCGAACTCAGTAGCTAAGCCTAAATCTTCTGCTTCAACGATTTCTACACCACCAGTGCTAGTTCCAACATTGATTAAATATCCGTCGGCGCCCTCTACTGCCGACCAAGTGATTGTATTTTCGTAGTTACCACATGCAGCATCAGGTGTTGCAACTGCATCTGCAACGCACTCAGGAGCCGAAGTTGGAAGCGGTTCCCAGATGATTTCGTCTACACGAAGTGTACTGAAAGTCCCTCCACCACCGTGCTTAAATGCGATATACATGTCTGTTGTAGCAGGGAATGCAACAGTTTCAAGTGACCAACCATCTTCAGTAACGATCGTTTCTACAAGCGTAAACGTTGAGATATCGCTAGGGTCTGAAATTGTTCCAACTTCAATTGGATCGTTACCAAATCCATAAGCAAAAAACTTAACGCGGTGAGTACCTACAGCAAGTTGCGCTAATGGAGGAGAAACTAATGCAATTTGAGCGTTAGCATCATTCGAGTTATTTAACTCATAAGATCTTTGAGTACCGTTAGCTCCAGAAAAAGTTACTACACCAGCAGATGCGAAAGCTGCAGTGGAGTTAACAATCTTTGAGTAACAATCTGGAGTAGTCCCTGCAGCAGAATTTTCAAAGTCGGTTGTCAAATCTGAAAACGGCTCACAAAGCGTTATGAAATTAGTTGGACCAACCCATCCGCTTGCTAATGAACCGCTACAGATAGCACGAACGTAAACTGAATAATTTGTAGCAGGGCTCAAATTTGTAGCGTTAAAAGTAGCTGCTCCCGAAACAGCAGTACCAGTTGTAGACGAATCTGGCGCACCTGAACCAACTTCCGTTATGAAAACTTCCCAAGCAGTTTCGCTACCGTTAACCTGCCAAGTCATTGTTGCACTAGTAGTAGTGATGTCTTCAACTACCGAAGCGCCAGGATTTGGACACGCTTGTACAATACCATCGAAAATGATTGTTGGAATAGCCGTAGCAACTCCTCTAGTCAAAAATCCATTAAAGTTATTGTTCGGATCAGCTGGATCAGGGTTAGTACCATCAGAATACGCAAAAATAGTTCGATTTCCACTTACGGTTGTGTTCCAAAAGTCATCATCTGATGCGTCGTAGTTCACTGAATTCTCTTCTACAGCTACGATTAAATTATCAGTCCCGTTGTAATCGAACGGCGTATCGAAATTGATCGTGTACCATCCAGGACCATCAACTGGGAATGCACCTGAATAAACTTGCGTAAAATT
>JAIXTU010000313.1 GCA_027483785.1 Flavobacterium sp. | reverse complement strand
TTGCAGCAAAAGCGCGACCTGCCGCAGTATGTATTTCCACTAAACAGCGGCAGGACTTGCCCAAATAAAAGTCCTTTAGCTGTTTTGCGAAGTGCGATTCTTGGCTTTGAAAATCAAGATTAAACCGATTATTACACAGGGAATACTTAACCACTGACCGGTAGATAGAATCGGATTTTCGCCTTCGAAACCGCCCTGACTTTCTTTCACGAATTCTACGATGAAACGCACGGTAAACAAGAAAACGAGGAAGATACCGAGCAACAAACCGGGTTTATTGCGGGCATCGGTTTTCCAGTACGCGTAATAAAGTGTGAGGAAAACAAAGATGTAACCAAACGCTTCGTAGAGTTGCGACGGGTGGCGAAAAGGAATTTGATCGAGAATGGGTTGAAATTTCGGATCGGTTGCCACAGCGTTAAAAGCTTCTTTTACAGAACTTTTTTGCGTGAGTTCCAACGGATTTTTATCGGACCAATATTCGTCGTCTTTTACAAAGCGAATTGCGTAAAAGTTGCTGCCGGAAGTTGGGTGCCCGTATATTTCGCTGTTAAAGAAATTTCCGAGACGAACGAAAACAGCTCCGGATGCTACGGCAATTACGATGCGATCGAGAATCCACAACACCGGACGTTTGATTACTTTTTTGCTGTAGAAGAACATCGCAATAACGATAGCTATTGCTGCGCCGTGACTAGCCAAACCGCTAAATCCGGTAAATTCGAATGGATCAAAACGGAACGGTAGGAAAATTTCGAGCGGCTTGTGTTTGTACACGTCCCAGTCGTAAAAGAATACATGCCCAAGACGTGCGCCTACGAGCGTGGCAATGGCTGTCCAAACAAATAGTGAATCGAGGTTTTCGATGCTTTCGCCTTCGCGGATGAATATTTTTTTTGTGAGGTAATAGCCGAGCGAGAATGCGACTACAAACATCAGGCTGTAGTAACGAATCATAAAAAATCCGAGGTCGATTCCTTCGGATGGATTCCAGGTAATTCCGAGTGTGGTCATGTTTTTTATTTTGGTGGTGGAACGGGGTCGTAGCCTGATTTTCCCCAAGGATGGCAAGAGCCGATGCGTTTGAGTCCGAGGAAAAGGCCGCGAAACGGTCCGTGAATTTTTAGCGATTGAATCATGTAATGGGAACAGCTGGGTTCGAAGCGGCAGGACGCGGGAAACCAAGGCGAAATAAGCACTTGATAGATGCGAACCGGCAGGATTAGTATTTGAACCAGCAGTTTCACTAATATTTATAAGTAGTTCCGTCTTTTCCGTCTTTGAGTTCGATACCGAGTTGAAGCAAATTGTCGCGTAGCTCGTCGGATAGTTTCCAATTTTTATCTGCACGTGCTTGATTGCGTTGTGCGATAAGTAAATCGATTAATTGCGGAATGAGTTCGTCTTTGGCCGCAGATTTTGATTCGAGTTCGATACCTAAGATGTCTTCTAGAAATATACGAATGTACGTTTTGAATTCGCGCAGGTCGGCATCGGTTAGCGTTGTTTTTTGTTCTGCCAAACTGTTAATGACTTTTACGGCTTCGAATAAATTAGCGATAAGAATAGGCGTGTTGAAATCGTCGTCCATGGCTTGCAAGCCTTGTTCGATCCATCCTTTAACGTCGAAATTACTTTGGCTAGCGGCTTCGATTTTATCTAAAGTGGCAACAGCTTCGACCAAACGGTTAAATCCTTTTTCGGCTGCGAGTATCGCTTCGTCGGAAAAGTCGAGTATGCTGCGATAATGTGCTTGGAGCATAAAAAAGCGAACTACCGCTGCCGAAAAAGCTTTGCTGAGAATGTTGTTATCGCCGCTCAGGATTTCGCCCGGAAGGATATTGTTTCCGGTAGATTTTGCCATTTTCTTACCGTTGAGCGTAAGGAGGTTGGCGTGCATCCAATATTTAACGGGAGCATGATTTTTAGCGGCTTCGTTTTGCGCAATTTCGCATTCGTGGTGTGGGAATTTTAAATCCATTCCGCCGCCGTGAATATCGAATTGGGTGCCGAGATATTTGGTGCTCATTGCGGTACACTCGAGGTGCCAGCCGGGAAACCCATCGCCCCAAGGTGAAGGCCATCGCATGATGTGTTCGGCTTCGGCTTTTTTCCACAAAGCAAAATCAACGGCATTTTTTTTGTCGTCTTGTCCGTCGAGATCACGCGAATTCGAAATCATATCTTCGAGATTTCTTCCGCTAAGAACACCGTACGGTTTTGATTCGTTGTATTTTAGGACATCGAAATATACGGAACCGTTGCTTACATAAGCGAGTCCGTTGTCGAGAATTTCCTGAACAATTTGAATTTGTTCGATGATATGTCCGGTTGCCGTAGGTTCGATACTTGGCGGCAAGAAATTGAATTTAGAGAGAATGGTATGGAAGTCGACTGTGTATTTCTGTACGATTTCCATGGGTTCGAGTTGTTCGAGTCGGGCGCGTTTAGCGATTTTATCTTCTCCTTCGTCGACATCATCGACAATGTGTCCGACATCGGTAATGTTTCGGACGTAGCGTACTTTGTATCCGAGGAATTTAAGATAGCGGAAGATGACATCGAACGACATAAATGTGCGCACGTTTCCGAGGTGGACGTTGCTGTAGACGGTTGGACCGCAGACGTACATTCCGACGTGATTTTCGTGAATGGGTTCGAATACTTCCTTTTGACCGGTAAGTGTGTTGTAGATTTTAAGATGATGAATTCTCGTCATGGCACATAAATAAAAAAACCTGTCCAAAAATAGTTATTTGGACAGGTTTATTGGGTATTTTTTTCAATTAAAACTTGGTTTCTAAAGAGATGTAGTTGAGAAATTCTTTTCTCATGGCCTCTTCTTTGAAACGTCCACCGAATTCTGAGGTTACGGTGCTTGATTCGATGTCGCGTATTCCGCGTGAGTTCACACAAAGGTGTTTTGCATCGATTACGCAGGCCACGTCGTCGGTACCGAGCGCGAGTTGCAATTCTTGAACGATTTGCATGGTAAGGCGTTCTTGTACTTGTGGGCGTTTTGCGTAGAAATCAACGATACGGTTCATTTTTGACAAACCAATTACGCGGCCGTTAGAGATGTACGCAACGTGTGCGCGACCGATGATTGGCAGCAGGTGGTGTTCGCAGGTAGAGTAAACAGTGATGTTTTTTTCTACGAGCATTTCGCCGTATTTGTAGTTGTTTTCGAAAGTTGAAGCGCTCGGTTGTTTATCTGGGTTTAATCCGCCGAAGAGTTCTTTAACAAACATTTTTGCTACTCGGTTTGGAGTACCTTTAATGCTGTCGTCGGTTAAATCCATTCCTAAAGTGTGGAGGATATTTGCAACATCTTTCTTAATTGATTCGATTTTTTCCTCATCCGATAATTCAAAAGCGTCTATTCGAACTGGATTTTGTGCACTTGTTGCGATGTGATTCTCGCCTATTTCGTCAATCATTGTTGTATCTGGCTTTCTTTGAAAAGTTAGAAGGGTTCAAAGTAAATGCGCTGCAAAGATACGTGATTTCGCGAATTTGTATTTTGACGATTCTTAAATAAATCCCAAAAGTTATGGTGTTAAAAAAGTATAAAATCTCAGTAAATTTTGTACATTTCGCTCCTTAAAATTGATTTTGAAATGAAATTCACACTACAACTAGTGGTTTCTCTGTTACTTGTTGCGAAAATGTCAAGCGCACAAAATTTGTTGACAAATGGCGATTTCGAGGCAGGGACAAACAATACCGGTTTCAATGTTAATGGCACTGGTTATAATTTTTTAAGTCCGCCTTATTTAGGAAATACTTCTTCCGGCGATTATGCTTTTGTGTCGAATCCGAATGTTTTAAATACACAATTTTTCTTAGCTGGCGGAGATCATACTACTGGCACAGGATTGATGATGGTAATCGATGGAAATGGAACGGGTGGAGCGCAAAAATTCTGGCGTGCCGGAACTAATGGAACTGGGGTTTGTGGATTGAATACAAATCTTGTCTACGAATTTAGCTTTTGGGCTAAATCTGTGGGGAATAATATTGTCGATGATTTGGGACGTGCTGATATTCGAATTCAATGGAATAATGCAACAAATGTGCAATTTGTTTCACCTGCATCGACATTGGTTCCGTTACCTAGTGATTGGCAGAAGTTTACCTATCGTTTTAAGCCAACCAATGCTTGTGTTTTTATTGAGCTATACAATAATAATACTGCTTTTGTTGGAAATGATTTTGCGGTTGATGATTTTGAAGTTCGGTCTTTATTGACGGCGACAATTTCAGAAAACCAAACGGTTTGCCAAGGATCAACGCCAGCGCAAGTAACGTTTACGGGACAGAATGGTGTTTCTCCATATACATTTACTTATACCGTTAACGGTGGAGTACCGCAAACGGTTTCTTCTATAGCTCCCAGTAACTCAGCAAGTATAAATTTACCTGCTGGAAGCATTGGAGTTAATGTAATTAATCTGGTGTCTGTAGCCAGCAGTTCGGCAACGTCGCAGGTTGGTGTAACCTCTACGGTTAATGTGATAGCACCACCTACAGTTGCTATTGGTGGACCTAGTACAGTAACATGTCCTGAAGGGCCACAAATATTAACATTTACAGGTACGCCTGGCGCAACGGTTTCCTACAATAATGGAGTGAATAACTTTACTATAATTCTGAACAATCTGGGATTGGGTACAGCTGTAAGAACTGATGAAGTAACAACGACATACAGTGTAAATACAGTTAGATTATTGGATTGTGAAGTTCCAGTAACAAGTCAAGTGACAGTGCAAGTATCGGCTATTAATGCTCAATTTGAGAATGACGAGATTTTTGTATGTCCAAATGGAGTTGGTGTTTTAGTTATTGAAGGTACGCCGAATGCAACTGTTACTTACACGGTTTCGACTGCTCCAACGGTACCGATTACCATAACATTAGACGGCGCAGGACTTGCGCAAATAAGTCAGAATTTTTCAGCGAATACCAGTTTTACTTTAGTTAGTGTTAGCGATGGTAGTTGCACTAGAGACTTAAGTGAAACAGCTACAGTTAGAGTACTTGCTAATAATAGTGTAACTATAACACCTCCTCCGGGTTCAATTTGTCCTGGTGAGTCGTATGACGTTTTATTGAGTGGTCCTGCAGGAGCAGCAATTACATTGGGTTCATCGAGCTCAGCGGCACCGATTTCTGTTACTCTTGATGCACAAGGAAACGGGTCGTTAAGTCCGATTATATTTGCGACCACTACTTTTACCTTACAGAATATTTCGTTTGGACCATGCGCTTCTACATTAACTGGTTCTGCTACCGTAAACGTTTTACCAGCTTCCGCAACTCGTTGTTTGGGTGCACCGCAAAATGACGTAGAAATAAGGAATATGACTCCAATTTGTCAGCCGGGAGAGTGCACTAATTTAACGGCAACTTACTATGCTGTAGCTCCAACAACGACATATGTTTCTCAACCAATTCCTTTCCAGCAAGTTAACTCCTTTACTGGAGGAACGGTTTTACAGGCGAATCAGGACGATATATTTTCGCCAGTATTTACATTACCGTTCAATTTTAACTTTTATGGTGTTAATTACAATCAACTCGTAGTTGGTTCCAATGGAGTTATTAGTTTTGACACTGCTCTAGCGGGACAATTTTGTCCTTGGGCTTTCAATCAAACGGTTCCGGCTAATGGTAATCCGGCATTTCCAATACTCAATGCCATTTACGGGGTATACCAAGATACGAATATTGCTTCTCCACCAGTTACGAATCCCGCAATACAAAATGTTAACTATTATGTTCAGGGGGTTGCGCCAAATCGAGTTTTTGTCGCTAATTTTAATGAATTGCCTCTTTACCAATGTGGTAATCAGTTTGGATTAATGACTTCTCAGATTGTCTTATATGAAACAACTAATATTATCGATGTTGTTATAAAGAATCGTCAGGGAGATTGCGGTTGGAATGCTGGTAACGGTATAGTAGGTGTTCAAAACGCAACGGGAACAGCAGCTAATATTGCTTATCAGACAGGTAACTGGGATGCAGTCAATCAGGCGGTACGTTTTTATCCTACAACAACAAACGGAACGGATTTAGTAACCGTTCAGTGGACCGACCAATTTGGAACCAATTTAGGTACAACGGATAATATTGTAGTATGTCCGGAGGTTGACACTAACTATACTGTAACCATAACTACAACAAGACAAGATAATTCGACAGTGACTGATAGTGCAAATTATACTGTCGTAATTGAACCTCCAGTAAATGTCGCCAACACACCTGAAAACGTTTTCAATTGTGATGTAGTTACAGGAAGTACGGTAACATTCGATATCGACCAGATTGCTGAAATCACGGGTGGTGATCCAAATCTGGAAGTTAACTTTTTTGAGACTTTTCAAGATGCTAAAGATTTTGCAAGTCCAATCCCTTTTAATCAGCTTTCAAGTTATGTAGTTTCTGTGTCAGATTTGCCCAAAGAGCTTTGGGTATCAGTTACCGATTTTAGTTCAACTAATGGTTGCTACAACTATATACCTTTTGTTTTGGATAATTTTTCCGCACAAGGAACAATATCCTATACAGGTGGTACTGGGCCAAATCAAAACACGTTTTGTGCATCGGGTGGTTCGGCAGTTTCTCCTACGCTCTCTCCAGATTTGTTAGTTGGTGGAATTTATTCCGTGACACCGAGCACAGGATTAGCAGTTGACCCTTTTACCGGTACGGTTAATGTAACAGACCCTACTAATGTTGCTGGAACTTATCAAATAACTTACACAGTGACAGTTGCTGATTGCCCGCCTTACACTACGCTGCCTGCTGAGTTTATTTTAGATGCTTGTTGTGTTTCAAATCCAGGAGCAGACTTTGCTGTATGTAATGGCGCCCCTTTTGATTTAACGATGGAAGATTTGGGTCCAACAGCAACATATTCGTGGAGTGGACCAAATGGTTTTACTGCAAATACAAGACAAGTTACTGTACCAGGAATAACAACACCTGGTGATTATATTTTCACAGCAAATTCGACTTTCCAAAGTATAGCTTGTGACTCCGATACAATAACAATTACAGTTTTACCCGCGCTTACAGCTTCCATCGCAACTACTGCTTTTGGAACGTGTACAGGTTCATCACCGCAAGTACAGTTTTCGGGAACTTCAGGTGCTACGGTTTCATTTCAAATTAATGGAGGCGCAACACAAACAACAACTCTAAGTACAGATGCTTCTGGAACAGGTACCGCAAGTATCACAATACCAAATATAGCTGCTGATACTACCATTTCACTTTTAGCCGTTGCAACTACATCTGGGACTATATGTAGTGCCAGCTTCACACCTCCTCAAGAGATTACAATCACTGTAGGGCTACCAACAGCAAGTTTAATTACTACAGATTTTCCTGTTTGTCCAACATCAAATGATCAAGTTGAAATTGCGGGAACTCCTGGTGCAGCAGTTTCATACACCATTGTTAATGCATCCGGAAATTCTGTCGGTACATTGAACCTAGATGCCGCTACTGGATTAGGAACAATTGCACTTACAAATATTACAAGTACAACTACTATCGAGTTAGTATCTGTAAGTTCTGGAACAACAAATCCTTGTACAGCGCCAATTACTGGCGAAACAACTATCATTACTGTAAATCCTACACCAGTAGTGTCGCAGTTTACCGTTGTTAGTACCGAAGTTTGTTCAGGTATAGCTTTTGCTATTTCGATTTCTGGAACGCCAAATGCGACAGTTACTTTGTTTGATGGTGCTATTTCAACGCAAGTTCTTCTAGACGCTGCCGGAAATGCCATAGTTCAGCTTGCTGCAGGTATTTCAAATTCAACTACTTTTTCAATTATTGGAATTGCAAGTGGAGATACGCCTTCATGCGTTAATACCAATTTCCCAAATCCGATAACCGTAAATGTTATTGCTCCTGTTGCAATAACGACGGAGCCAGCGGGGCAGAGTTTATGCCCAGGCGGTACGCAAACAACTTTCTCAGTGGGTGTTTCAAATGCATCGCAGTACCAGTGGTTTTATAACGGTAATCCATTATCAAATGGGGGGCAATTTTCAGGGGTGAACTCAAACGAATTAATAATCAGCAACCCTACTTCTTCTAACGCAGGCGATTATTTCGTTCGTGTGAGCAATAGCTGCGGTACTATCGATTCTGTACTAGCGTCGTTAGCTGTCGATCAACCCATTGTTATCGTAGCACCGTTTATCGCTTCCAATACTATTTGTGTTGGAGATACTCAAAGTTGGACCGTTAATGCGACAGGTCCTGGACTTACATATCGTTGGTTTAAAGGGACTACACCAATCTCAGATTCAGCTACTGTT
>JAIXTU010000233.1 GCA_027483785.1 Flavobacterium sp. | reverse complement strand
CGACAGATTTTCGGTTGCTCTAATAATTTTTGATTTTATGGCTCCTGCGATTTTGATGGCTGAACTTTTCTAAGAATTTATAACACATCTGTTCATACGTATTGGTAATTACTAATTTTCTATATTATTTCGGTGGACCACATAGGCACAGAGGTCACAAAAGATTTATCCTAACTCCACAAGGGGGGATTTCTTCACTTTTTTAGCTTCTTTTCCTTTTTTTCCTTCTTCAATCTTTCAATCTTGTAATCTCGTAATCTCGTAATCTCGTAATCTTTTACCCATTTCGCTGCCGCGCGAGTCATCTCGCGTGGTGAATCACAAAACGAGCAACAGACTTTTTTATAAGACGTGATTGCTTTAACCGCAAAGAGCGCAAAGGTTTACGCAAGATTTGCAAAGGGATATTTTTCCCTTTTTTTGCTTTTCTTTATTTGTAGCTTCTCCGGCTGTTCGCTTTAGTCCGCAAAAAACACGGCACGTTCACTCGGCCTGCGGTGGGCTCCTCGCGTCGCCGCCACAGTCGCGGTTCACGTAGCCGTATTTTTCTTGCGGGCTGCCGCTGCCATCCGGGCTAGGACATACGTTACTAACGTTTGGTGGAAAAAGTGTATATTCGTGAGGGACAAAAGGCGAAACAAGTGTACAATTTAACATATTAAAAATGCGCAAAACATTTTCAATGCAAAGTATTGTAAATGGTTGGTTTGTTGTTGTTTTTGAAAATGGAATAAGGTGGGGGAGTTTCGTCAGTTGTCGAGTTGGCGGTCATTGTAAAAGACGACACCGAAACAAAAAACAGATAGACTAAAAAGAAATGCCATTTACATTTTCACATCCAGCAATCATATTACCATTGACATTTTTGCCAAGACAATGGTTTTCTTTGACAGGACTTGTAATCGGCAGTTTGACACCTGACTTTGAGTATTTTTTAAGAATGAGAATTAAAAGCAATTACAGCCATACAATTGACGGACTTTTTTGGTTTGACTTACCACTTGGACTTTTACTTGCGTTTTTGTTTCACAACATAGTTCGTGACAGACTATTTGACAACTTGCCGACATTATTAAAGTCACGATTTTTGACTTTTAAGAATTTTGACTGGAACAGACTCTTCAAACAAAATTGGTTAGTTGTGACAATTTCAATTTTAATCGGAGCAGCTTCTCACATTTTTTGGGACAGTTTTACTCACGACCACGGTTATTTCGTGCAGAAAATTCCAGTATTGCAAAACTCGGTTGACTTCTTAGGCAAACAATTTCCATTCTTTAAAATATTACCACATTCTTCGACTTTATTCGGTGCACTTGTAATTGGTTTTACCATAAAGAAACTGCCTATAAACAAGACTAAGACTGGAAACATAAATTTGAAATATTGGGCAATTTTGGTAGGACTAACATTGACAATTATTTCGGTCAGACTTTCAATAGGGCTTGACTTCAAACAATATGGAAACGTAATTGTGACGGCCATTTCTGCGGGGCTAATTTCATTAACGATAACACCTTTGCTGGCAAGGAGAAAAGAAAAATAACGGATGGTAATATTGATTTTATGTCAGACGAGATGTCGCCTTTTAGAAGTTTTGTACCTCGATAGGAGTTCAATACAGTTTGACAATTACCCCCGATAGCGCGTGTTTCTAATCCGTGCTCCCAACGTTTCATTCGCGCACATTCTCCCAGTAACGCTCCCGCGGCCGTGATGGCAGTGGAAACAAAACCGCAACAAAAGTGTGTGAGAGCGGTTTTGATTAGGCGACCAGCGGAAGCCCTAGGCAAAAGCAGCACGAACCACTTTTGTGCGTTTTTGTTGCAACGAACAGCGCGAAATGCCGCCCAAATAAAAGACGCAAAAAAAACAGTGATTTATCTTTGATGCAATACGCGTTTTTAAGCATAACTTGCAAAAATTGCTAACCTACCTTTAGCCGCTATGAAAATATTTGCTGAAAGCGAACGCCTTATTTTACGAGAATTAGTTCCAGACGACGTTGACGGCATGTTTGAACTCGATTCGGATCCAGAAGTGCACAAATTTTTAGGCAACCAACCGCTAACATCGAAAGAACAATGCGCAAACGTCATCGCTTTTGTTCGGCAACAATACCAAGAACACGGTATTGGTCGTTGGGCTATTGTTGACCGGAAAACCCATAACTTCATTGGGTGGGCAGGTTTAAAATTTGTCACCGAGTTAAACAATAATCACCAAAATTATTACGACATAGGCTACAGGCTCATCAGAAAATATTGGTCGCAAGGTATTGCTACCGAAGCAGCTCTTTTAGCTCTTGACTACGCTTTTAATACCATGAAACTGCTGCAGGTGTACGCGGCTGCCGATGCAAATAATCGGGCGTCTATAAGAGTTTTAGAGAAAATTGGCATGCAGTTCGTAGAAACGTACTTCGAAGAAGCTACGCCATGGAATTGGTATAAAATTGAACGATCGGATTATACAATTAATAGACAATCGATACGTTAGTTAATTGTCGATATAACTTTGATTATGTAGTTTTTACGTTACGCAGACGGTAAATTAGAGTCTGCTTTAATAAAGTTTTTTTATGAAATTAAAGTCTTTACAATACCTTTTCATAGCTGTTATTTTAGTGATTACGTGTACCTTTTGGGCATTTAACAAGGTAAGTTTTGCACCCGATTTAAAAGTCGGACAAAAGATCGACAGTTTAAACGGTGTTTACGTGTATTACAATGGTTCGGTCGGTAATGTAGTAGGTCGGAATACCACCGCCGATGGCTACAATCTCGGATTGAAATATCAGTGTGTTGAGTTTGTCAAACGGTATTACTACCAGCATCTTAAGCACAAAATGCCCGACAGTTATGGTCATGCAAAAGATTTTTATGATCGCGCTATTGCAGACGGCAGAAAGAACAAAAAGAGAAATTTAGTTCAGTTTACCAATACGAGTAAATCGAAGCCTCAGGTTAACGATCTTCTGGTGTTTGATGGAAATATTTTCAACGAGTACGGTCATGTGGCCATTATTTCGAAAGTAACAGCTTCAGAGATACATATTGTGCAACAAAATCCGGGACCAAACGCAAAATCTCGAATCGTTTTGGACCTTAATTTCAAACACGGAAAATGGACCATTAAGCACGACGAAATTTTGGGTTGGTTGCGAAAAGTGAAATAGATGGAGGATTCTAAAGAAAAACTATTGTTGTCTAAAAATGTAAAAAAAAACAAGCAATTTGCCACTAAAATCGCTTATTCGCAATGCAGGTTTGCCAAAATTTATTCATTAACGTTCCCTCAGTCGCCATGCAAACTAAGCCGCAATATGCCCAACACGATTCGGTAATAAATTCGTTGAAATACCCAAAAACACTATTACATTTTTCGGATAAAATCGATTGTACTAGTTTTAAGAAGCTTTTCCGGCTGTTCGCTCTAGTCCGCAAAAAATACAGCACGTTCACTCGGCCTGCGGTGGGCTCCTTGCGTCGCCACCACAGTCGCGGTTCACGTAGCCGTATTTTTCTTGCGGGCTGCCGCTGCCATCCGGGCT
>JAIXTU010000043.1 GCA_027483785.1 Flavobacterium sp. | reverse complement strand
TACCAATAATGCTTTTTCGTTAGCTGGCAGAACTGCTGAGCAAAACACATTTCATGAATTCACAAAAAAAGTGTTCAATTACCGCAAGAACAATCCGGTTTTACACTTTGGAAAGATGAAGCACTATTTGCCTATTAACAACGTTTATGTGTATTTCCGAACGTTGAATGAAAAGTCGGTTATGGTGGTAGTGAATAACAACAAAGAAGCACAAAACCTAGACCTAACAACTTACGAAGAGAGCTTAGTTGGCTACACTAAGGGAACCGAAGTTATAACGAGCTCGAAAATAGAAATCAGTAAATCGCTTGCCGTTCCTGCGCAAGACGTGCTTATCATTGAATTACAAAAATAATTATGCGTTTACTTTCCCGTATCTTTTTCCTGCTAGCCGTAACTTATGGTTATGCACAACGCGAGTATCAGTCGTATTCCAATGACAACGGCATTCACACGATTCGAGTTTCCGACGGAGTTTATAAAATCCGATTTTTTAGCAACGAAGCTGTTGAAACAGAGTTTATCGCCAACGGCAGTGTGAGTGAAAATTCGCTTGCGGTAGTTGATAAATCTGTTTTTCAAAGTGTAAAAGCTCAGGTACTTCGCGATAAAGTTGACCTTTCGTCGGGCTTAATTCGTGTTGTTGTGACTTACAAACCGTTTAGCATAGCGTATTACAAATCCGGACAATTAATAGCCACCGAATTAGCAGCTTCGCGAACAAACAAAGAAACTTCGGTGAAACTCAGCGTAAATGCTGATGAGAGCTTGCTGGGAGGCGGTTCGCGGGTCTTAGGAATGAACCGACGAGGCAACAAACTGCGACTGTATAACAAGGCACATTACGGATACGAAACGCGTTCGGAGTTGATGAACTATTGTATTCCGATGTATTTATCGTCGGAACTATACGGAGTTCATTTTGATAACACTTGGGTAGGCGATTTGGATTTAGACAGCGGAAAACAAAATGTAGTTACCTATTCGGCGGAAGGTGGACCGGTACGCTACCAAGTTTTCGCAGGCAGAACTTGGAGAGATTTAGTTAAAACGTATACGTCATTAACAGGCCGACAGCCATTGCCGCCGCGTTATGTATTTGGAAATTTTTCAAGCCGATTCGGATATCATTCGCAAAAGGAAGCTGAAAAAACAATTGCTGCGTTCAAGAAAGAAGGAATTCCTGTAGACGCAATCATCTTTGATTTATACTGGTTTGGAACTACGATCAAAGAAACCATGGGAAATTTAGACGTGTGGCGCGACAGCTTTCCGAAGTTTGAGAAAATGATTTCGAAGTTCTCAAAACAGGGCGTTAAAACAATTTTAATTACTGAACCATTCATTCTTAAATCGTCTTCGAAATGGAATGAAGCTGTTGCAAAAGGAATTCTAGCCAAAGATTCGCTTTCGCAACCTGCTGTTTACGATTTTTATTTCGGAACGACCGGTTTAATTGACATCGACAAACCCAAGGCGAAAGAATGGTTTTGGAATGTGTACGATAAATTCATAAAGAAAGGCGTTGCTGGTTGGTGGGGCGATTTAGGCGAACCCGAAGTACATCCAAAATGGGTACGTCACGAATCGGGAGTAGCGCACCAAGTTCACAATGTATACGGACACAAATGGGCCGAACTTTTAGCTACGAAATATGCTGAAAATTACCCAAATACACGTCCGTTTATTTTAATGCGTTCGGGTTATTCGGGTTCGCAACGTTTTGGAATGATTCCGTGGTCGGGTGATGTCAACCGAACCTGGGGCGGTTTAAAAGCACAACCTGAAATCGCACTCCAAATGGGATTGCAAGGTTTAGGCTATATGCATTCGGATTTGGGAGGTTTTGCAGGCGCGAATCTCGACGACGAATTGTATGTTCGGTGGTTGCAATACGGCGTTTTTCAACCTGTTTTCCGACCTCATGCACAGGAAGAAGTTGCTTCGGAGCCCGTATTTAGAAGTGAGAATGCGAAAAAACTAGCTCGTAAAGCGATTTTGGAGCGCTACGCCTTACTTCCGTACAATTACAGTTTAGCGTTTGAAAACAACCAAAACGGAACGCCACTAATGCGCCCTTTATTTTTTGAAGAGCCAACGAACAAATCCTTATTCATCAATGCCGACGGTTATTTATGGGGAAATGACTTCTTAGTTGTTCCCGTTACCGATGCTAAGTTGTCCGAAAAAACCGTCTACTTTCCGAGAACAGCGCGTTGGGTAGATTTTTACGATCCGACAAAAATCTACGAAGGTGGAAAATACGTTTCCGTAAAAACAGCGGAAGATCACATTCCTGTTTTCGTTCGTTCGGGCGCGGTCATTGCTACAAGTTCCGACCTAAACGCAGGAAATGCTAAAATGCAAAACATCACATTAAGTTATTACTATAACGAAAATTATCCAACGCAATCGAAAGTATATTTCGACGATGGAGCGACCGTAAATGCCTTTGAAAAAGGAACTTTTGAGTTGTGGAATATCAGCAAAGATGTAGGTAGCAATAGCATGGTCTTAAAGTCGGAAAAAGGAAATTCGTTTAGTTCAGTGAAAAGAAAAATCACACTCAAAATATATCAAGCTCCGAAAGCGCTTACTGGTATTGAAATCAATGGCAAGACAATAAAAAGCATCGCAAAAACGGACACTGAGATTCCGACATTTACTTTTGAAATTACATCAGGTCAAGAAATTAAAATCAATCTTATCAAATGAGACTCCTAAAAATCGCACTTTTAGCGTTATTCGTTGTTGTTAGCTCGTGTAAATCAACCGAAACGGCACAAAAGTCATCTAGTAAAAAGCCATTCGTATGGGAAGCGGCTAACGTGTACTTCTTACTTACCGATCGTTTTTTCGATGGCAATGAAAAAAAAACCATTTATTTAGATCGAACGAAAGAAACTGGGAAGTTACGCGGATTTGAAGGCGGCAATTTGAAAGGTGTCATCAAAAAAATGAAAGAAGGTTATTTCGAAGATTTGGGGGTCAACGCCATTTGGATGACGCCGTTGGTAGAGCAAATTCACGACGGAACCGATGAAGGAACGGGTTATTCGTACGGATTTCACGGATATTGGGCAAAAGACTGGACGCGCTTAGATCCGAATTTTGGTACCGAAGCCGATTTAGCCGAACTCGTTAAACTAGCACACAGCAAAGGCATACGCATCATTCTCGATGGTGTTGTAAATCATACCGGACCGGTAACGCCTAACGATCCCGTCTGGCCAGATTCTTGGGTACGAACTAGTCCGCAGTGTGTATATCAAACCTACGAAAACACGATTAGCTGTACACTAGTGAAGAATCTTCCAGATGTAAAAACCGAATCTGAAGAAAATGTGCCCCTCCCTCCTGCCTTGGTTGAGAAATGGAAAAAAGAAGGTCGGTACGAATCCGAAATCGCATCTTTGGATAAATTCTTCAAAGAAACGGGCTATCCACGAGCACCGAAATACTACATCATAAAGTGGTTAGCTGATTATGTGTTGAAATATGGAATCGATGGGTACCGTGCAGATACAGCTAAACATACCGAAGAGGATGTTTGGGTAGCCTTAAAAAACAGTTGTTCTTCTGCCTTTGAGCAATGGAAAAAACAAAATCCAAAAGACGTTCTAGACAATAATCCGTTTTATATGATTGGCGAAGTGTACAATTACAGCATTCACGACGGACGCCAGTTCAAATTTTCAGACAAAACGGTCGATTACTTTGCTAACGGATTCGATAATCTCATCAACTTTTCGTTCAAAGGCGATGCCAACAAACCGTATGAAGAATTGTTTTCGCAATACAGCAACTTCTTGCAAAACCCGCTGAAAGGCAAAAGCGTTTTGAATTACGTTTCATCGCACGACGATGGAGGTCCGTTTGATAAGCAACGTAAAAAACCGTACGAATCGGCCACCAAATTGTTGCTTTGCCCCGGAATTGCACAAATTTATTATGGAGATGAAACGGCAAGACCGCTTGATATTCCTGGGACTCAAGGCGACGCTACACTTCGATCGTTTATGAATTGGGACGATTTGAAAGAAAATAAAACCACACAAGATATCTACGCACATTGGAAAAAATTGGCAAACTTCCGTAAAAATCACACGTCGGTTGGCGCGGGTGTTCACCAACAAATTGGCGGAAAAAACGGATATTTCTTTAAGCGCACGTTTCAAAATGACGTTGTTGTAGTGGGCTTAGATTTGAATGAGGGCAGTAAAGAAATTCCTGTGGATAACGCTTTCGCGGAAGGAACGAAAGTGCGCGATGCCTATTCGGGAAAAACGAGCGTTATTAAGAATGGTGCGGCAGTAATCGATTCCAGTTATAAAATCGTTTTACTGGAATCACTATAATTATCGAAATGCTGAAAATTGGTCATCGTGGAATTCCGAAGCAGCTTTTGGAAAACAGTTTAAGCGGTTTTGAATACTGCTCGGAATTTGGTGCAAACGGAATCGAGTACGACGTTCGAACTGATAAAAACGGCGTATTTTGGATTATGCACGACGATTCGACAAAACGGACCTGTACGGAAGATGTTCTCATGGCGGAAACATCTACCTCAGTACTAGAACAAATTCGGATGTTGGACGGCAGTACTATTCCGCAATTACGAACGGTATTGCAACGCTTTCCAAAACTCCTGCACAACATTGAATTAAAAACGAATGATGCAGCGGAATTGATTTCATTTTTAGATGAAATTACTCCTAAAATTACGTTGCCTAAAGAACAAATCGTTTTAACGAGTTTTCTACCCGAAAATTGGCCGATATTTGCCCAAAGTGATTATCGATTTGGCTGTTTGTTCGAAAATATTACCGAAAACGAAATTGCTCAAATCGGGACACTTCAACCCGAATTTGTGGTTTTAAATCACGCTTTCGCAGAAGAAAGTATCGTTAAAAAATGTATCGCTGATAAGTTGAAAGTATGGCTTTACACAGTGAACGAACAGGAAGCCATACGGTTTTGGAAAAGTACCGTATTGATTGACGGAATTATTAGTGACGACTTTACGCTTTTAAATGAAATGTGATATTGCAATAATTGGCGGCGGCGCAGCGGGTTTTTTCACGGCGATCAATACAGCAGCTTTGAATCCGAAGTTAAAAATTGTGATTTTGGAACGCGGAAAAGAGGTGTTATCGAAAGTGCGTATTAGCGGTGGCGGACGTTGCAACGTGACGCACGATTGCATGGATCAACGTGAATTGGTTAAGAACTATCCGCGTGGGGAAAAAGAGCTATTGGGTCCGTTTTCAAAATTTGGCCCAAAACAAACAATTGAGTGGTTCGAATCTAGAGGCGTTTCGTTAAAAACGGAAGCCGACGGACGCATGTTTCCGATTAGTAATAAAAGCCAGACGATAATCGATTGTTTTCTTTCCGAATGTAAAAAACACAATATCGGTATCGAAACGGGAGTTGTTGTAAAAGACATTCAAAAAACCGACGAAGGATTTGAAATTGCAACCACAACGCAGCCGATACAAGCAAGCAAAGTGGTGGTTGCCGCGGGTTCAAGCGTAAAAGTGTGGGAAATTCTACGAAACTTGGGGCACGATATAATTGATCCCATTCCGTCATTGTTCACATTCAATGTAGTTGAAAAAGAAATTACCGCGCTAGCAGGCATTTCTAAACAGGTTAGCGTTTCCATTCCACAATTGAAATTAAAACAAACTGGAAATTTACTCATAACCCATTGGGGATTTAGCGGGCCTGCTGTACTGAAACTAAGCGCCATTGCAGCGCGCGAATTAGCGAAGTTAGAATATCGCTTCGAGATAAAAATCGATTGGCTCAACCAAGATTCTAATGTATTTGATTATGAAAGTGAACTGCGAACGTTACTTTTAGAACACCACAAAAAAACGATTGTCAATACCAATCTGTATGGCTTCTCAAACCGTCACTGGTTATTACTTCTGGAAAAAACGGGCATTCCACAGCAAAAGAAAATAGCTGAGCTCAACAAGAAAGATTACCGCACACTGGCAACAGTCTTGCGTTCCGACGCGTACCAAATCAACGGGAAAAGTACGTTTAAAGAAGAATTTGTTACCGCAGGAGGTGTTTCATTAAAAGACATCAACTTCAAAGAATTCTCCAGCAAAAAAACAAAAAACCTCTTTATCGTAGGCGAATGTTTAGACATCGACGCCGTGACAGGAGGTTTTAACTTTCAAAACGCATGGACCGGCGGCTTTCTTGCCGCGCAGGTTTTAGCGCAATAAATCGGTTACTAAGGACGGAAATAATCCAATCGTCAAATTCAATAGCAAAGCAATGGTTGCCACTGCATAGATGTAAAACGGACGTCCGGTTCTTGCGTGCTGTGGTTCTTTGGTGTACATCGCTAAAATCAGCTTGAAATAATAACCCACAGCGATAATCGAATTCACTACTGCTACGATTACTAAAGCTAGATGACCGCTTTCCAAAACTTGCGAAAACAACATTAATTTAGCGAAGAAACCTGCAAAGATTGGAATACCCGCCATCGACAATAATGAGGTGGTAAGCACAAACGCCAAGAAAGGATTCGACTTCCCTAAACCTTGGAAGTTCACGATATCTTCGTTTTCTAAATGTCTGCACACATATAAGATAACACTGAAAGCACCGATTCCTGCGAAAGCATAAGCTGTTCCATAATAGAGCAGCGTACCGGCAGAAATCTGCGTTCCAACAAGCGTCATTAACATGAATCCTGCATGCGAAATACCTGAAAAAGCTAACATACGTTTCACATTAGCTTGACGTAAAGCCATGATATTTCCGACCGTCATAGACAAGCCAGAAAGTACAATAAGTACTGTTTGCGACGTTTCGGGTAAATTACCGCTCATTGCGAAGAATAGTTTGAAGAAGGTTGCCATCGCAGTAACTTTCGCTAAAGTACTCATCGTTGCTGTGGTAAGCGCTGGTGCACCTTCGTAAACGTCGGGAGCCCAGAAGTGGAAAGGAACTGCTGCGATTTTAAACAACAAGCCAATAGCAAGAAGAATTCCACCGATGTAAAACCATTCTTCCACGTCGGCTGAAACGGCAGCTTCCATAATCACGCGCATATCAAAGGAACCGATAGCTCCGTAAATCAAGCAAATTCCGAAAAGAATAATACCAGAAGCAAACGATCCCATCAGGAAATATTTCATTCCCGACTCGTTCGACTTGATGTTTAATCGGCGACTTGCAGCTAAGATGTACAATGAAATTGAAAGTACTTCGATTCCCAAGAAAAACATGGCTAGATTTCCGAAACTTACCATGGCAACTGCTCCTGAGAGTAGAAAAATCTTAATTGCGATGAAATCACTCAATTTATCTGGAACATCATCATAAAAATGATGCCCTAAGGCGATTAAAAACGTGGTTAAAATAATGAATAAGGCGTTAAAAGTAACCGAAAAATTATCCACTACAATCATGTTGTTGTAGTAAGAAGCCGTTACGTTATAATCTAAACTGTTGAGGTATAAAACTCCGCACAATGCCGTGATTGAAAACGGAACTAAAATCTTTCTGAGATTCAGTAATTCGAATATCAGACAAATAACGCCAAGTGCTGTAATTGCTATTAAAGTGTTCATTCCGGTTGGTTAGTTTGTGCTAATTTGAGCGATAATTTCATTTACGGCTGGTGCAATCAAATCGTTTATTGG
>JAIXTU010000302.1 GCA_027483785.1 Flavobacterium sp. | reverse complement strand
TAATCTATGGCGGTGAGGTAATGAGCCATACTTCGTTTATTGCATGCTTTAACGAGCAGGGTCAGTTCCAATGGATGCGTCAAGATACCGCTACCCTCCCCCCAGGTAATCTGATTAACTTTTATGGCTTAGAATTTGATAGGGAAAACAATATTTATACAGGAGGTAGGTTTGTAGGCGGCAATTTAACTTCATTTTTAGGAGTTACCAATACGGGAGTTGGCGTTGGTTTTATCCTGAAACTCAATCCCACTGCCGACCAAGTTATTTGGCATAGTTTGAGCAACAGAAATACCGAAGGTTATGGCACCTTAACCAGCACGCCAACCGAAGTGGTTTGGGGCGGTTACAGCTTTCAGAATATTACCTGGAGTGGCCTATCGCAAACAATTGGTCCTCCTGGTAATGGTACCCGCCCTACAGTTGTTACATTTAACAAGTCCACAGGTGCGGCTACGTCTATTATCCACATGCCTGCCGTGGTGGGTTCAACGGGCTTGGTTACAAAAATTGCGTTTGATGCTTCGGGCGACATGCTGGTGGGTGGAAAATTCTCAGGTACACTAACTCCAACAACTTCAGTATCGGTGCCCAGTTACGGTGGTGATAGCGATTTTTTTCTGGCAAAATGGGCCACGGAAGTTTGTAGTCCGCTAGAGACAGAAAGTTTTGATCGCTCTGAATTGTTTGAAATAGGCTCTAATCCAGTTACCGATGTATTGTTGCTTCGAACTACGCAAAACCTTGGCTACGAGCTTCGAAACATTCACGGTAGTGTAGTGCAAAGCGGTAGTTTAGCATCAGGTTCGCACCAATTAAATTGCAGTTCTTTAGCTTCGGGCATATATCTGCTAAAAGCCACCAACGAGCAAGGTCAGACCTCATTTCGAAAAGTAGTTGTAGAGTAGTTGGGGCGATGAGTTTACCACTTAACGTATCGTTTTGGGGAAGCTAGACTTTGCGACGTTCACCACTTAACGTCTCGTTTTTGTATTAAGATTGGAGTATTAAGTATTAAGAATTTGATGAGTTTACCAATTAACGTATCGTTTTTTAGAAGCTAGAAAATAGAAGTTAGAAGCTAGACTCGATGAGTTTACCACTTCACGTGTCGTTTTGCCACCCGAACCCGCGTATCGTCGGTGCCTGAGCTTGTCGAAGGCTGGCGCACATTTTGGGTAACGACACGTTCTGTGGTTTCTTCAACGGCGCAATATTCCGCAAAATTCTGTGCGTTTCGGTGTGTTCTGTGAGCTAAAAAAAACTGCTAGTAGCGCTTGTCGAAAATAACATGGTGTACTTTGTGGAAAACATTGTGGAACATTGTGCTCTTTTTTAGAGGCTAGAAGCTAGACACGAGAAGCTAGACTTTTGATGAGTTTACCACTTAACGTGTCGTTTTGCCACCCGAACCCGCGTATCGTTGGTGCTTGAGCTTGTCGAAGGCCAATCTTTCAATCTCGAAATCTTTCAATCTCGAAATCTTTCAATCTCTCAATACCTATACAACATACAATTCACGTTCATGCCTGCTCCAACAGAGGCAAACATGATAATATCTCCTGGAACTAAAGCGTGATTTTCGATTTTTTCCTGCACCAGTAAATCAAATAAGGTAGGAATGGTCGCTACACTGCTGTTACCCAATTTGTGGATGCTCATAGGCATGATGCCTGCTGGCGGCGTTTGTCCGTGTAGTTTGTAAAAGCGTTGGATTATCGCTTCATCCATCTTTTCATTCGCTTGATGAATGAGTATTTTCTTTATGTCGGTTACCGTATACGGACTCGCATCAATACAGTCTTTCATCGCCTGTGGAACCTTACTCAAAGCAAATTCATAGATTTTTCTTCCGTGCATCTTTATATAACGAATGTCGCGGTGTGCCTGCTTTTCGTTCGACGGACCAAAAAATAAATAACCCGCTTCTTCTAAAGCATACGTGGCCGAAGCCATTCCCAAAATAGCGGAATCTCCCTCGTGCGCGCCAATAACCGTAGCGCCCGCACCATCGGAATAAATCATCGAATCGCGATCAAACGGATCGACCACGCGCGACAAGGTTTCCGTCCCAATAACCAAACAGCGTTTTGCTAAACCAGCCTTGATAAACGCGTATGCTTGAATAACGCCTTCTAACCAACCCGGACATCCAAACAAAATATCGTATGCCACACATCTCGGATTCTTAATCTGCAATTCTTGCTTAACGCGCGAAGCCAAACTCGGCAAAATATCCGACTGAATAGCACCGTGCCGAACATCACCAAAATTGTGTGCTAAAATGATGTAATCTAACGTTTCAGGATCAACTCCCGATTTCGCGATGGCGCGCTGAGCAGCAATTGTACCCATCTGCGAAGCCGTTACATCCTTGTCGGCATAGCGTCGTTCCTCAATACCTGTAATTTCTTTAAACTTCCGAACAACAACCTCTGGAGCCGACGGGATAGGGGTGCCGTCTTCGTTTAGAAAATGCGTACTTGCAAAATCTTCATTGCGCAAAATGTTTTCCGGAATAAATGATCCGCTTCCTAGTATTGCTATATTCATGGTTGAAAAAAAGGGAATTCAGCTAAATTAATGCTAAAATTCCCTATTTCTACAATTATTTAAAGGATTTACAGAAATCTCAAAATTCTTAATGAATCGTTAAGAAATTGTAAATTTTCGTGCTGATTTTTTTACTCCATGTACGCTTCGATCGGCGCGCACGAACAAACTAAATTTCGATCGCCGTACGCATCATCAACACGTCTAACCGATGGCCAAAATTTGTTTTCCACGACATATGGCAGTGGGAAAGCAGCCGTTTCTCTGCTGTACGGAAACGACCATGTATCGCTCGTTAACATAGGTAAAGTGTGTGGTGCATTTTTCAACGGATTGTTTGCGTCTTCAGCGCTGGCAGCAGCAATTTCAGCACGAATAGCGATCATCGCATCACAAAAACG
>JAIXTU010000417.1 GCA_027483785.1 Flavobacterium sp. | reverse complement strand
TTGAAAGAAGGCGAGAACGTAATGGTAGCCATTAACACAGAAACTGATTTACCTCTTTCAGTAGATATGCCAGGTTCAGTTGTTTTAGAAGTAACGTATTCAGAACCAGGAGTTAAAGGAAATACATCAACAAATGCCACTAAACCGGCAACTTTGGAAACGGGTGCTGTGGTAAACGTGCCGTTGTTCATCAATGAAGGAGATAAAATTAAAGTAGATACCGCATCAGGTTCATACATCGAACGCGTAAAAGAATAACATGAAATTTCCAAAAGTACATACCCTTGAAGAGATTGCGCAGATCATCGGAACTACTTTTGTAGGGAATCCCGATTTTCCAGTTTTAGGTATGAACGAAATTCATGTTGTGGAACCGGGTGACATCGTTTTTGTGGATCATCCAAAATATTACGACAAAGCGCTACAATCAGCAGCAACGATTGTTTTAATTAACAAAGAAGTTGAATGTCCTGAGGGAAAAGCTCTTTTAGTTAGCGATGATCCGTTTCGCGATTTTAATAAATTGACCAATCATTTCCGACCGTTTCAATCCTTAAACTCGGCTATTTCTATAACAGCTACCATTGGTGAAGGTACGGTTATTCAGCCGCAAGCAGTAATTGGAAATCATGTAGCAATCGGGAAAAATTGTATGATTTATTCGAATGTTGTGATTTATGATCATTGTGTGATTGGCGATAATGTAGTCATTCACGCTGGAACGATCATCGGAGCCGATGCCTTTTATTACAAAAAGCGACCCGAAGGTTTCGACCAGCTTAAAAGCGGCGGACGCGTAGTTATTGAAGACGATGTACATATTGGTGCACTTTGTACCATTGATCGTGGCGTTACCGGTGACACAACCATAGGCGCGGGTTCAAAGTTAGACAATCACATACAAATTGGTCACGATACCGTTGTGGGTAAAAAGTGTTTATTTGCTTCGCAAGTGGGCATTGCGGGTTGTGTGGTTATTGAAGATGAAGTAACGATTTGGGGCCAAGTAGGAACTACAAGCGGCATCACCATTGGTAAGAAAGCCGTAATTCTGGGTCAGACTGGTGTTACGAAATCCATCGAAGGAGGAAAGAGTTATTTCGGAACTCCGATCGAAGAAAGTAGAGAAAAGCTTAAACAACTTGCTTATTTAAAGAGACTTCCTGAAATTGTCGAAAAATTGAAATAGTAAAAAAAAAAAAAAAATTCATAAAGGATTTCTATAAATCGGATGCGTTGATTAACGGTCAGTTATTAGCGACCTATTTACACGACGATATTGAGTTTGTTTGGACAAGTTCTACAGGTAAAAAAACATATACCAAAAGCGACTTGGTTGCTCTGGCAACTGAGATGAGTAGAGCGTATGTACGATCAAAAGTTCGCATTAAAAGTTTGGTGAAAGAGAAGAACCACGTTGCTGTTTTTTATGCTCATTATGTGAAAACTATAGAGAATCCGCGTGAGGATATTCTTTTGGCTGATTTTGCTGTGGTTTGGGAAGTGAAAGATGAGAAATTGGTAAGTGGTACGCAAATTAGCCAGCTCGTTTAATATGTCATTTTTTCAAAATCAAGATAAAATAATAGCGTTAATCTTTCGGTTAACGCTATTTTTTTGGTTGGTTACCAAGTTAATGAGTTACCCGCTGTGGTTGGGAACACATGTATTTCCAATGGCGCCTTATTTTAGTTTTATACCTGCCTTTCCAGCGTTTTTGCACTACGTATTATTTGGTGGTTCGTTGTTAGGTTTACTTTTTTTAATGCTTAAGCCTACAAATCGAATTGCACTTATTTCTTTGATAATCATGGAAATAATTCAATTAATTCCGGATCAAAACCGTTGGCAGCCGTATATTTTACAATTTATATTTACAGGAATCTTATTTGATTTGTACAGAAAGAAGCCAACGCTTTTCACAGCGAACATGGCGTTTTACTCGGCTTGTTTGTATCTGCATTCGGGTTTGCATAAATTGAATGGAGGCTTTTTATTTCACGTTTGGGAGCGCATGATTTTACATCGGTTTTTAGGTTTCGATTTATCGATTGCCGAACAACCCCTCGTGCATTACAGCGGATTGGCTCTGGGTGTGTTCGAAGTTATTGGTGCTATTGGAGTTTTATTTGCTCGAAACAAATTTTTTTATGCGTGGATTTTAGTAGGTATGCATATTTTTATTTTGGTGTTTATTTCACCTTCTGGGATAGAATACAACAGTATTGTTTGGCCTTGGAATATTTTAATGATGGCGATTTTGCCCATAATATTCTACCATAAAACAGAAAGAGCATCACTGCATTTCAATATAAAACATCCAAAAACACTGTTGCTAGGACTATTTTTACTAATACTTCCGTTTTTAAGTTTCGTTGATCGTTACGATAACTTTTTAGCGTTTAATCTTTATTCTGGTCGGTTAAAGCAATTTGATATTTGTGTAGGGAAACCTGATGAAGCGCCCGACTTGCAGTTGTTTAAAACGAAAAAGCGTACTTACTGCGATACGAAAACGATTCTTCAAACTAACGCTTGGCACATCATCGAAACCAATACCGTGGTTTATCCAGAGATTCGTGTTTATCGACAAATAGCCGATTCACTCAAAATGCGGTATCCAAAAGCCGAATTGAGTTTTTGCATTTATCAGTATCCATACAAAGCAGCGAACATCATTTATTTTGACTAATTTTTAAAAACAAGCTGTAATAATTTAACCAATAGTTACAGCATTTACCTTATTTTTGCGCTACAATTTTATAAACTAAATAATTCAACCATAATGAGCGTCTTAGTAAATAAAGATTCAAAAATTATTGTACAAGGTTTTACAGGAAGCGAAGGTACTTTCCACGCTTCGCAAATGATTGAATACGGAACGAACGTCGTAGGCGGTGTAACTCCAGGAAAAGGCGGAACAACGCATTTAGATCGTCCGGTTTTCAATACCGTAAAAGACGCTGTTGAACAAGCTGGCGCAGATACCAGTATCATTTTTGTTCCACCAGCATTTGCCGCAGATGCTATTATGGAAGCTGCCGATGCTGGAATCAAAGTTATTATTGCAATTACGGAAGGTATTCCAGTTGCTGATATGATTAAAGCATACGATTACATTAAAGGAAAGAATTGCCGTTTAATCGGCCCGAACTGTCCAGGTGTAATCACGCCAGAAGAAGCAAAAGTAGGAATCATGCCTGGTTTCGTTTTCAAAAAAGGAACTGTGGGAATTGTTTCAAAGTCGGGAACGTTAACGTACGAAGCTGCCGATCAAGTAGTTAAGCAAGGTTTAGGAATTACAACGGCTATCGGAATTGGTGGCGACCCAATCATTGGAACTACTACTAAAGAAGCAGTTGAGTTATTGATGAACGATCCGGAAACAAAATGTATTGTTATGATTGGCGAAATTGGTGGACAGCTTGAAGCTGATGCTGCAAAATGGATTCAAGCCGATGGTAATCGAAAGCCAGTTGTTGGTTTTATTGCTGGTGAAACAGCACCAAAAGGTAGAACAATGGGACATGCTGGAGCAATTGTTGGCGGTGCCGATGATACAGCTGCTGCTAAAAAAGCAATCATGCGCGCCTGCGGAATCCACGTAGTAGATTCTCCTGCTGAAATAGGTAAAAAAGTTAAGGAAGTTCTTGGTTAATCTTAGGAACTCCGTCGTTATAAAGCCGTTTGATTTTTCAACCGGCTTTTTTTTTGGTGTAAAGTCTTGGATTTCGTTATTTTTTTCGACTTGATATAATCAGAGCACTATTTTCCCGCGCCCATTCGATTAGTGGTACGAGCGTATTCAACAAGCTCAATCCTAAAGACGTTAACTGGTATTCAACTCGTGGCGGTACTTCGGGATAAATCGTGCGTTTTACCAATCCGTCTTGTTCGAGTTTACGAACCGTAACGGTAAGCATGCGTTGCGAAACATCACCAATTTTTGATTTGAGTTCGTTGAAACGCAAAGTGCCGTCGCCAGCTAATGCATACACCACCAAAAGCGACCATTTATCGCTCACGTGTGCAACAACATCGCGTACCGGACAAGAGAAGTTCCGACTGCTGTTTGCCAAATTGAAATATTCTTTGAATTTTTTTTCGGACTTAAGGTCTTGATTTTCCATAATAGTTACTGCTTTGTGCGTGAGTTATAGCGCTGTACCTTCTTGTTTGACGCAAAGTTACTATTTACTTTTGAGTTATTAAAAGTAACTATTGTATCATTTTATCAAGAAAAATTATGTCAAAAATTCTTATTACAGGAGCAAGTGGAACCAACGGAAAAGCCTTAACAGAAGTGCTAACCAATCGTGGCGTTGCAGTAAAGTTAGCAAGTAGAAATCCGTTACCCACAAACGAATATTCAGAGTATGTGCCATTTGATTTTGCAGATGCGTCGAGTTTTGAAACTGCTG